>NZ_JCBANA010000063.1:0-43112 GCF_059760725.1 Achromobacter sp. 1014246743 | reverse complement strand
TGCGCGGACCGCCCCGGGATCACACCTGGCGAGCTCCCATTTCCGACGCGCAGGACCGGCGTCGGGGGATGGGGGCGCCTCATTGCTTACTTGAACAGCGCGGCGTTCTCTTCCAGCACGGCGTCGGCGCATTGCGCATCCAGGTTGCCGCCCGGGGCACCGGCCACGCCGATGGCGCCGATGACGTTGGCGCCGGCCTTGATGGGCACGCCGCCGCCCAGCAGCAGGAAGCCGGGGATGTCGGTCAGGTTGGCGGCGCCGGGATTCTTCTGCGCGTTTTCCATCATGGCCAGCGTCGGCGCCTTGGCCGAGGCGGACGTGAAGGCCTTGGCGCGGCTGGCTTCGATGGTGTGCGGGCCGGCGTTGTCGCCGCGCACGAAGGCCTTGAGCAGGCCGGCGCGATCAACCACCGAGGCGCTGACGTTGTAGCCCTTGGCCTGGCACGCGGCGACCGTGGCGGCGGCCAGTTTTTGGGCGTCAGCGGTCGAGATGTTGCTTTCGCTGAGCACGGCAGCGTGGGCGGCGCCGGTCAATGCCAGGGTGGAAACCAGTGCGGCGAGCGTGTGGCGGGTCATGTCTGCGTCCTTTTAGGGAGTGAAGGTCAGGAGCCGTCAGTGTGGCCAAAAGGCCGGCTCGGCGGTATACGCCCGACTACGCTGGCACCTCCGTAGCGCTACGGAGGCCGGGGCGGGCGAGGCGGATGCGAGGTGCGGGCGCCATGCGGCGGCGAACGCTAGTCGAGCAGCGTGGCGTACTGGCGGATCAGCTGTGCCAGCGAGTCGGCTTCGAGCTTGGCGAAAACGTTGGCGCGGTAGGTTTCGACGGTGCGCGGCGACAGGTCGAATTCGCGGGCGATTTCCTTGTTGCTCAGGCCCTGCACCACGCGTTCGAGCACCTCGCGTTCGCGCGCGGACAGCCGGGCCAGCCGGTCGGCCGCGGCCTGGGTGACGGCCAGCCGTTCACGGCTGGCGATGTGGGTGCGCACTGCAGCCTGCACGGCATCGAGAAACACGTCGTCGTCCACCGGTTTTTGCAGGAACTCCATGGCGCCGCCCTTGAACGCGCGGCGGCACAGGTCGACGTTGGCGTGGCCGGTCAGCATCACCACGGGCAGGTCGGAAGTGTCGGCCAGGCGCGCCAGCACGTCCAGCCCGCTGATGCTCGGCATGCGGATGTCCAGCACCACGCAGCCGATGGTGTGCGGCGACAGGCCGGCCAGGAAAGCCTGCGGATCGGCGTGGCCCTCGCTGCGCAGGCCGACGCTGCGCAGCAGCAGCGCCAGCGCCTCGCGCACCGCGTCGTCATCGTCGACCAGGTAGACCAGCGGGGAATGGTCCGGGGCGTTCATGCGGGGCCTTTGGCCAGCGGCAGCGTCAAGGTGAAGCAGGCGCCCGACGGTTGCAGGTTGTGCGCGGCCAGGCGGCCGTCCATGGCGCCGGCCAGGGTTTCGCACAGCGCCAGCCCCAGGCCCATGCCCTGGGCGCGGGTGGTGTAGAACGGCGTGAACAGGCGGGACAGCGCATCGGGCGCGATGCCCGGGCCGTTGTCACTGACGCTGAAGACATAGGCGTCGCCTTCCAGGCGGCCTTGCAGCGTGATGTCGGGCGGGGCGTCGGCCGCTGCGGCGGCGCGGCGGGGCTGTGGTTGCGCGGCGCCCGAAGCGGGCCCGGGATGGTCAGGCACGGTGTGCACCAAGGCGTCGGCCGCGTTCTGCACCAGGTTGTGCAGGATCTGTTCCAGCGCCACCCGGTCACCCAGCGGTTGCGCGCCCGGGCTGGCATTGCGCCAGGTCAGGCGGATGCCCTGGCGGGCGAGTTCAGGCTCGCGCAGAAAGCGCAGCGAGGCCACCAGCGCGTCCGGGTCCAGCGCTTCGCGCCGGCTGGGCGCGGTGGGTTGCACCAGCGCGCGCATGCGGCTGATGATGTCGGCGGCGCGCTTCGCTTGTTCGGCGCTGGCGAGCAGCGCCCGGCGCACCGACGGGCGTTCGTCTTCGTCGTCGAGCAGGCGTTGCGCCGCGCGGGTCTGCGCCAGGATGGCGGTCAGGGGCTGGTTCAGTTCGTGGGCGATGCCGGCGGCCATTTCGCCCAGCGTGCTCAGGCGCGCCATGGCGGCCAGGCGGGCCTGTTCCTGCTGGCGCCGGGCGTCGGCGCGCGAACGCCGCATGGCGGTCACGCCCGCCACCAACAGGGCGCTGGTCAGGCCCCACAGCAGCCACGGCAGCCAGGGCCACGATGCGGGCGTGAGCATGCGCGTGCTGTGCAGCATGAAGGGTTGGCTGGCTGCCCCCAAGGGCTTGGCCAGCGCCAAGGGCCAGCCCGGGCCGGCGGGGCCGGGCTGGCGCGCCAGCAGCGTGAGCGGGGCGGGGCCGATCGCCAGGGTCAGGTTGGCCAGGCCCGCGGGCAGGTCGGCGGGGGCAACCAGGTGGCGCGCGTCGACCAGCAGGCTCCAGCTGGATGGGGCCACCAGCCAATAGCGGGCGTCATCCAGCGGCAGCACCACCGGGCGCCCCAGCGTGCGGGCCTGCTCGACGGCCGCGCGCAGGCCGGGCGGCTCGTCGGTGCTGCCGGCCCAGGCGCCGTCAGGCAGGTAACCCAGGCCCTGCAATTGCGGCATGGCCGGCTGCAGGCTGGGAAACAGGCGTTCCGGGGCGGGCGGATGCGACAGGGCGGACAGCGTGGCCAGCACGGCTTCGTGCTGCCCGGTTTTCTGGCTGAGCATGCGCTGGGCGATGCTGGTGTCCTGGAAAAATCGGTCGTATTGGCCGACGTAGTCCTGGCGGCCGAGCCAAAGGGCGCCAAGCAGGAACAGCACCAGCCAGTAGAAGAGGGCGCGATGGCGCAAGGGGGGATTCACGCCTGGAATTATGCCCTGCGGATCATCCGGTCCGGAATCCGTAGGGCTACGGAGGGCGGCGCACGACGCACCACGGCGCGGCGCATCAACGCTCGCAGGGTTGCGCGGGCCGCTCAGGCCGCCAGCCGCGCGCCGATGTCCTGGTCCGGCGCGGTCTGCGCAGCCGCCGACACGGTCATCTGGTACAGCGCGGCCACCAGATCGGACTGGGTCACCAGGCCGACCAGCGTGCGGTCTTCGCCCAGCACCGGCACGCAATGCAGATGGTCCGACATCGGTCGCGCCAGCTCGATGGCGGGCAGGCCCGGCGTGGCGAACGGCACTTCGGACCGCATGCAGTCGGCCACCAGCAGGTCGGCCGGCGCGCCGCCGGCCGCTGCCACGGGCGCCGGCCGGCTCTTGCGGGCCAGCACGTCGCCTTGCGCCAGCATGCCGGCGTAGTGGCCGGACGAATCCAGCACCGGCAGCCATTGCAGCCGATGCTTGTCGAACAGGCGCACGGCGTAGTCCAGCGGATCTTGCCGCTGCACGGTCACCACGTCGCGCGACATGATGTCGGCGCAACGCACGTCGCCAAAGCGGCGGGTGCTGGCGCGCAGCTCGGCGGCCAGCACGATGTCTTCAAGGTCTTCCTTGCTGATGTCCAGCAGCTCGCCGCGCTGGGCCAGCGCCTGGTCCAGGTCGGCGCGCGAAAAGCCCAGCCGCGCGCTGGGAACGGGGTCGCGGGTGCGGTGGCCGGCGGCCGGCTCGGCGTGGCGGCGCGGGTAATTGCGCTTGAGCAGGCCGTTGAAGACCACGGCGATGCACAGCAGGATGACGGTATTGAGCCCCACCGGCCACAGCACGAAGCCGTAACCCAGCGCGGCCACGGGCGGCCCGCCCAGCACGGCGGTCAGGGCCACCGCGCCGCTGGGCGGATGCAGGCAGCGCAGCCAGAACATGGCGCCGATGGCCAGCGCCACGGCGGTGGCGGCGGCAAGGCCGGGGTCGCCGATGAACCGGGCGCAGAATACGCCGATCAGCGCCGACACCAGATTGCCCGCCAGAATGGACCAGGGCTGGGCCAGAGGGCTGGCAGGCGCGGCGAACAGCAGCACGGCGGACGCGCCCATCGGCGCGATGAACCAGGGGCTGGCTACGCCCAACGCATGGCGGCCGACCCATTCGGTGCAGAACAGCCCCACCAGCGCGCCCACGGCGCCATAGAGCTTCTCGCGCCCGTTAACGCCGACCGGCGCTGGTGCGAACGCGCCAAGCCAGCGCTTGATACCCACAGCCAAGACCCTCTCCTTGCCCCCGTGAAATATATCGGGGGACGATAATTTATCACGCGGCGGGGGTTGGGCCGAGTCAGGTAATGGTCAGGAAATCAGTGCGCGGGCGCGTCGTCGTCGATGCGGGTCAACAAACGGGTCAGCAGCGGCCGCATGGCGCGCAGCTCTTCCAGGTGCGAGGCCGACAGGCTTTCCAGGATGCGTTCGGCCTTGGCCGTCAGCACCACTTCCACGCGGCGGCCGTCTTCGGGGTCGGGCTCGCGGCGCACCAGGTCCAGCCGTTCCAGGCGGTTGACCAGTTCGGCCGCCGTGTGGGGCCGGATCAGCAGGCGTTCGGCGATTTCGCCCACGTACAGCCCACGGCGGGCCGGGGCGCCGGCGCGGCTGCCCTTGATGGCGAGCAGCGCCTGGTGTTGTTGCGGCATCAGGTCCAGGCCGGCGGCGGCG
Organism: Achromobacter sp. 1014246743; assembly: GCF_059760725.1. Lineage (NCBI taxonomy): Bacteria > Pseudomonadati > Pseudomonadota > Betaproteobacteria > Burkholderiales > Alcaligenaceae > Achromobacter > Achromobacter sp. 1014246743. The sequence goes on along the minus strand of NZ_JCBANA010000063.1, from coordinate 38,538 downwards.
TTCTCGCTGAAGGCGGCGAACTTGCGCAGCGCGTAGCGGAATTCGGCCAGCAATTCGTAGTCGGACGCGGACGGCAGGGCGGGGGGCGGGGATCGTTTCACCGGCCGATTCTAATATATGTCGTGATACGATATATTTGATCTTTCGCAAACGCCGCGCAGAAAACACCTGCGCCGGTTTCCGGGCCCTGCGCCCAATCTCCTGTCCCAAGAACCATGCCTCCCGTTTCCACTTCCGCCCGCGCCGCCTTGCGGCTGGGCGACTTCACCACCGACCGGCGCGTCGTGCTGCTGATGGCGCTGGCCGTGCCGGTGGGCCTGGCCAGCGTGGCCGCCGCCTGGGCGCTGCTGCGCCTGATCGCGCTGTGCACCAACCTGGCCTATCACGGCCTGTTCTCGTTCGCCGACCTGCCCATCACCACCGGGCGCCTGGGCTTGGCGTCGGTCGCCATCCCCGTCATCGGCTGCCTCATCATCGGCCTGATGGCGCGCTATGGGTCCGAGAAGATCCGCGGCCACGGCATCCCCGAAGCCATGGAAGCCATCCTGATCGGCAAGAGCCGCATCGCGCCCAAGGTCGCCGTGCTCAAGCCCGTGTCGTCGGCGATCTCCATCGGCACCGGCGGCCCGTTCGGCGCCGAAGGGCCGATCATCATGACGGGCGGCGCCATCGGCTCGCTGCTGGCGCAGACCATCCACCTGAACGACGGCGAGCGCAAGACGCTGCTGGTGGCGGGCGCGGCGGCGGGCATGACGGCCATCTTCGCCACGCCCCTGGCAGCGGTGCTGCTGGCGGTGGAACTGCTGCTGTTCGAATGGAAGCCGCGCAGCTTCCTGCCGGTGGCCACGGCCGCCTTGGTGGCCGCGGTGGCTCGCGCCTTCGTGCTGGATGGCGGCCCCATCTTCGCCTACACCGGCGCCTTGCCATTCACGCCGTGGCACCTGGTGGCCTGCGCCGCCGTGGGGGTGCTGGCCGGCCTGGGGTCGGGCGTGCTGACGTCGCTGGTGTATGCCGCCGAAGACCTGTTCGAGAAATTGCCCATCCACTGGATGTGGTGGCCGGCCCTGGGCGGCCTGGCCATCGGCATCGGCGGGCTGATCGACCCGGCGGCGCTGGGCGTGGGCTACGACAACATCCGCCACCTGCTGGCGGGCGACCTGGCCATGCAGGCGGTGCTGCTGCTGTTGGCGGTCAAGGTGGCGATCTGGGCGATCGCGCTGGGGTCGGGCACGTCGGGCGGGGTGCTGGCGCCGTTGCTGATCTTTGGCGGCGCGCTGGGCGCATTGGCCGCGCCGTTGCTGCCGCAGGCCGATCCCGGCTTCTGGGCGCTGGTGGGCATGGCCGCGATGATGGGTGGCACGATGCGCGCACCGCTCACGGCCACGCTGTTCGCGGTGGAACTGACCGGCAACCTGGGCGCCTTGCTGCCTGTATTGGCGGCCTGCGTGTTCGCCTACGGCGTGACGGTGCTGCTGTTGCGCCGGTCGATCCTGACCGAAAAGATCGCGCGCCGCGGCCATCACATCAACCGCGAGTATCGGGTCGATCCGTTCGATCTGCTGCGCGCAAGCCAGGTCATGACAAGCCCGGCGCAAACGCTGCCCGACACGCTCACGGTGGCGCAGGCCATCGCGCATTTCACACACACGCAGCCCGTGCACACCAGCTATCCGGTGGTGGATGCCGACGGCGCGGCGGTGGGCGAAGTGACGCGCGCTGACAGCCTGGCCTGGGCGCTGGACCCGGCCTCGCAGGCGCAGACCTTGGCGCAGGCGCTGCAAGGCCGCGAGTTGGTCTACGGCTATCCGGAAGAACTGGCCAGCCAGATTGCCGACCGCATGGCGCTGTCGGGCGCGGGCCGCGTGCCCATCCTGGACCGCGCCAGCGGCCGGGTGCTGGGCATCGTGGGCCGCAAGGACCTGTTCCGCAGCCGCGCCCGGCGGCTGCGCGAGGAAAGCGAACGGGCGGCGTTCTTCCGGCGTGCGCCTGCGGTGGCGGGCAAAGGCGACGTTGATGCCTGAGGGTGCGGCGTACGCGGGGCTGGCTGGCGACCCTGAGTGCGGCGCAAGCCCGTCAGGTGAGTGCGCTCATGCCGCCGCCGAACCACCCGCTTCACGCAGCGCCCACAAGGCATCGAGCACATGCTGCGTGGCGCGTTCGACCTGGCCGGCCCGGTGTGCAATGCCCAGCGGCCGCCACAGCGCCGGGCGCAACGGCCGCATGGCGATGCGCGGGTCCGGCTGCGGCGCGGTGGCTTCGTGCGGCAGCAGCGTGGCGCCGTAGCCTGCCGCCACCAGGCTCTTGATGGCGTCGTTGTAGTTCAGCTGGATGCGCGGCCGCGGGTTCAGACCCGCGCCGGCAAACCACTCGCCGGTCTGGCGCGACAGCCGCGTGCTGGCATCGTTGAGGATCAGCGGCCGTTCGCCCAGCCAGGCCGGCGTGATGCGCGCCGGCGCCTTCCAGCCCGCCGGCAGGAACGCCATGATGGGATCACGCCGCCACGGCCGTAGCACCAGCCCCGGCACGGGCGGCTGCGGCAGCGCCACCAGGCCGACGTCCAGCGCGCCTTCGTTCAACTGCTGCAAGGTTTCCTGCGAGGTCAACACGGCCACCTGCACGTCGATGCCGGGATGGTCGCGCCCCAAGGCCTCCAGCGCCTGCGGCAGCAGGTGCGCGATGGCGCCGGTGGACGCGCCCAGCCGCACCCGGCCACCCAGGCCCTGCACCTGCCGCTGCACGTCGTCCAGCGCCTGGTCGGCTTCGGCCAGCAGACGGCGCGCGCGTTCCAGCAGGGTGTCGCCGATGGGCGTGGGGCGCACCTGGCCGCGCTTGCGCGTGAGCAGCGGGGCGCCGATGCGCGTTTCCAGGTCGGCCACGTGCAGGCTGACGGTGGGCGGGGCCAGATGCAGCGCGCGGGCGGCGTCGGCGAACGAGCCCAGGTCGGCAATGGCGACCAGGGTGCGCAGGCGGTCCAGGTTGATTTCACGCATGGTGGCGACGTTCAGTAAAGCTGAATTGAATCGTCATGATATTCGACTTTTACTATGAAGTGCATTGGGCAATGATGAGCACGTACCCGGAAGGCTGCGGTCAACAGACCCGGCTCCGGACTCTATCGACGACCCGCCGGCCGCGCCGGCATTTCAGGATGGCCACGCTCATGACCCCCCCCCTTGTATTCATCGACGGCGACCAGGGCACCACCGGTCTGCAGATTCACGAACGCTTGCAGGGCCGCACCGATCTGCGCCTGGTGACGCTGCCTGCCGCCGACCGCAAGGACCCGCAGCGCCGCGCCGACGCGATCAATGCGGCCGATATCGCCATCCTGTGCCTGCCGGACGAGCCGGCGCGCCAGGCGGTGGCCTCGATCGTCAACCCCGACGTGCGCGTCATCGACGCCAGTTCGGCGCATCGCACCACGGCGGGCTGGGTCTACGGGTTTCCGGAAATGGCTGAGGGCCAGGCCGAGCGCATTGCCCAGGCCAAGCGGGTCAGCAACCCCGGTTGCTACCCCACCGGCGCGATCGCCTTGCTGCGCCCGCTGGTGCAGGCAGGTTTGGTGCCCGCGGACTACCCCTTGGCCGTGCAGGCGGTGTCGGGCTATTCGGGCGGCGGCCGTGCCAGTGTCGACGCCTACGAGGCGCCGGGCGCGACGGGCGGCCCGGCTTTTCAGGTCTATGGCCTGGGCCTGGCGCACAAGCACACTCCGGAAATCGAGCGCCATGCGGGCTTGAGCCAGCGGCCGGTGTTCGTGCCGTCGTACGGTTCGTTCCGCCAGGGCATCGTGCTGACCGTGCCGTTGCAGCTGCGCCTGTTGCCCGCCGGGGTCACGGCGCAGCAGTTGCACGACTGCCTGGCGCGCCATTACGACGGCCAGCAGTATGTGCAGGTGGTGGCGCAGCAAGAGGCCGCCGCGCACACGCACCTGGATCCGCAAGTGCTCAATGGCACCAATAATCTGCGCCTGGCGGTTTACGGCAACGACACGCATGGGCAGGTGCTGTTGACGGCGGTGTTCGACAACCTGGGCAAGGGCGCGTCGGGCGCCGCGGTGCAGAACCTGGACCTGATGCTCGAGGCGATGGCGCTGGCCGAGGCTTGAACCGCAGGGGCACGCTGGCGCCTGGCGTCGTCGCAATCGCGCTACGTGTCGGCCGGCGCGGCGGGCCGGTCCGCCAGCGTGTCGACCACCAGCGTGCGCAGCCAGCGCGTGCCCGGGTCGCTTTCAAAGCGCGAGTGCCAGTGCACGGTCACGCTCAGCGGCGGCAGCGCCAGCGGCAGCGGCCGGATCTCGAAGGCGCCGTCGCGGTTGAACCAGACGGCGGCGCGGTAGGGCAGCGTCACGGTCAGGTCGGTGCGGCGCACGATCTCGGCGGCGGCCGAAAAATGCGGCAGCGTCAGGTACGGCTGGCGGTGTAGCCCGGCTTCGCCCAGCACATCGTCCAGCAAGCGATGGGCGCTGGCGCGCGAGGCCACCAGAATGTGGTCCAGCCGCTTGAACTGGCCGCGCGTCAGGCCGGCGGACAGCACCGGATGGCCGCGGCGTCCCATGCAGGCGTAACGTTCGCTGAACAGGTCGGCATGATGGGTGTGCCGGCCCAGCCCGGCCAGGTTGCCGATCGCCAGATCCACCTCGCCCTCTTGCAAAGCCTGGGGCAGGCGTTCCAGCGCAATTTCCACGACTTCGACCTGCAGGCGCGGCGCCCGCGCGTGCACGCGTTCCATCAAGAGCGGCAGGAAGACCATTTCGCCGATGTCGGACATCGACAGGCGGAACCGCCGCGTGCTGCGCGCCGGGTCGAAGTGCTGACGCAGGCTGACGGCTTCGGCAAAGCTGTTCATGCCGCGCTCGATCGGGCCGGCCAGCGCAAACGCCACGGGCGTGGGCTGCATGCCGGCCGGCGTGCGCACGAACAGGGGATCATCGAATTTCTCGCGCAGGCGGCCCAGCGCGTAGCTGACCGCGGGCTGCGTCAACTGCAGCCGTTCGGCCGCGCGGGTGACGCTGCGCTCATGCAGCACCGTCAGGAAAACCCGCATGAGATTCAGATCGAAGTCCACGCTTGCCCTTGATATCAGTGTGATTTATGCAGGAAATAATACCCATAAATTTGACACATAAATAGTTGATTCCTAGACTAATTTTCACGAGCCCGGGCAACGACCCGTGGCCGCTTTCGACAAGGGGAAGCACGTTCTATGCACGCATTGACACTGCCGTCGCTGCTATGCGACCAGGCCGCCCGCCAGGGCGACCGGCTGTGGGTCCAGGCGCCGGGTGGCGCGTTGCGCTTTGCCGAGGCGCCGGCCGTGGCGGCCCGCTGGGCGGCGCTATTGGCATCGGCCGGCGTGGCGCGTGGCGACCGCGTCGGCCTCATGGCCGGCAACCGCATCGAATTCCTGTCGCTGGTGCTGGGTTGCGGCTGGCTGGGCGCGGTGGTGGTGCCCATCAATACCGCGTCGCGCGGCATGCAGTTGCGGCACATCCTGGCCAACAGCGGCTGCGTGCTGCTGGTGACGGATGCCGCGTCCTGTCCCGCGCTGGCGGGGTTGGCGGCCATGGACGGGGCAGGGCAGCACGCCGACGCCCTGGCGCTGCGGCGCATCTGGCTGCTGGACGATGCGGCATTGGCTGCCGATGGCGAGACTGTGCAAGCACCCGCCGCGCCGGTCGCCATGGCCGACTTGCCCGCGCCCGCCGAACCCTTGCCCATCTTGCCCGATGCCCTGGCGCCCGCCGCCGACCTGGGGCCGGGCGACATGCTGGCCATTCTGTACACCTCGGGCACCTCGGGCCTGTCCAAGGGCGTGTGCTGCCCGCACGCGCAGTTCCACTGGTGGGGCGTCATCGCCGCGCGCAACCTGGAAATCACGGCGGACGACGTGCTGCACACCAGCCTGCCGCTCTTTCACACCAATGCGCTCAACGCCTGTTTCCAGGCGCTGGTGACCGGCGCGGCTATCGTCTGCGACGCGCGTTTCTCGGTCAGCCGTTATTTCGAACGGCTGGCGGCCACCCAGGCCACCGTGACCTATCTGCTGGGCGCCATGGTGCCCATGCTGCTGGCGCGCGAGGCGTCGGCCGCCGAAAGCGGCCACCGCACCCGTATCGCTTTGGCCCCGGGCGTGCCCGAACGCTTTCACGCCGCATTCACCGGCCGCACCGGCATCGCCCTGCTCGAAGGCTACGGTTCCACCGAAACCAATTTCGCGCTGGGCGGCCCGCTGGCCCAGCAACGCGCCGGCACGATGGGCCGCGTGGCGCCCGAGTTCGACGCCATCGTTGCGGACGAACACGATGCGCCGCTGCCCGACGGCCAGGCCGGCGAACTGCTGCTGCGCGCGCGCCCGCCATTTGCCATCGCCACCGGCTATTTCGGCATGCCCGACAAGACGGTCGAGGCCTGGCGCAACCTGTGGTTCCACACCGGGGATCGGGTGGTGCGCGACGCCGACGGCTATTTCCGTTTCCTGGACCGCATGAAAGACGCGATCCGGCGGCGCGGCGAGAACATTTCTTCGTACGAAGTCGAACAGGTGCTGCTGGCGCATCCGTCGGTGGCCGTCGCGGCCGTGTACGCGGTGCGTTCGGAACTCGCCGAAGACGAGGTCATGGCGGCCTTGGTCTACAAGCCCGGCTGCGCGCTGGCGCCCGAGGCGCTGCTGGATTTCTGCCAGCCGCGCATGCCGTACTTCGCGGTGCCGCGCTACCTGCGGGTGCTGGACGACCTGCCGCGCACCGAAAACGGCAAGGTCCGCAAGTTCCGCCTGCGCGACGACGGCATCACCGCCGACACGTGGGACCGCGACGCCGCCGGCTATCGCGTGACGAGGTAGACCACAACAAGGGGAAACAGCATGACGTTGGCATACCAAGGGGCGGCGCGCAGCGCCGACGAAGAAGCCCGCAGAAAGCGCACGCGCAAGGTGGTGATGGCGTCCGTGGCCGGCAACGCGATGGAGTGGTACGACTTTTTCATCTACGGCACGGCGGCGGCGCTGGTGTTCGGCGAGCTGTTCTTTCCCAAGGGCACCGATCCGCTGCTGGGCACCATGGGCGCCTTCGCGGGTTTTGCCGTGGGCTTTCTGGCGCGGCCGCTGGGCGGCGTGGTGTTCGGCCACATCGGCGACCGCTATGGCCGCAAGCTGGCGCTGGAATGGACGCTGGGCATCATGGGCGCGGCCACCTTCCTGATTGGATTGCTGCCCACCTATGAACAGGTGGGCCTGTGGGCGCCGGCGGCGATGGTGCTGCTGCGCATCCTGCAAGGCGCGGCGGCCGGCGGCGAATGGGGCGGCGGCGTGCTGCTGATCAGCGAGGCCGTGGGCGGCAAGCGCCGCGGCTATTTCTCGTCGTTCAGCCAGCTGGGCGTGGCCGGCGGCTTCGTACTGTCGTCGGGCGTTTTCATGCTGGCCCAGCAACTGCCGCAGGACGACTTCATGAGCTGGGGCTGGCGCCTGCCTTTCCTGCTGAGCGTGCTGATCTTCGGCGTGGGCCTCTACATCCGCAAGCACATTCCGGAAAGCGAGGAATTCATTCAGGCCACCAAGACCGCCAAGCGCGGCATGCCGGCCGTCGAAGTGTTTCGCCGCTATCCGCGCCAGGTGTTCACGGCGATGGGACTGCGGGTGGCGGAAAACGGCGGTTCGTATATTTTCCTGGCGTTTGCGCTGGCCTACGGCAAGTTTCTGGGCATTCCCAACGACGTGATGCTGGGCGGCGTCCTGGCGTCGATGTTCATCGAGCTGGGCACGCTGGTGTGGTTCGGCCACCTGTCCGACCGCATCGGGCGGCGCACGGTCTACCTGATCGGCTCGGCCGGGCTGGCGCTGGCGGCGTTTCCGTTCTTCTGGCTGGTGCAGACCAAAGAGCCTATTTGGATCTTCCTGGCGTTCTTCATGGGCAACACCGTGTGCCACGCGGCCATGATCGGCACCCAGCCGGCGTACTTTGCCGAACTGTTCCCGCCCGAAGTCCGCTACACCGGCCTGGCGCTGGGTCACGAACTGGCCTCGGTGTTCGCAGGCGGCCTGTCGCCGCTGATCGCCATGGCGCTGCTGCGCAAGTATGAATCGGCCACGCCGGTGGCGTGGTTCCTGGTCGGCATGGCGGTCATCACCGTCATCACCTTGCTGCTGACGCGTGAACCGCCGCGCGAGGATTCGGCATGAGCCCCAAGCCCGCCAGGCCCGGCATTGTCGGCGTGGGTGAAACCCCCGCGCTGCGTCACCCCGGGCCGGATATCAGCACGGCCGGGCTGATCGCGCAGGCCGTAAGCCTGGCGCTGGACGACGCCGGGCTGCGGCCGGCGGACGTCGACGGCCTGGGCGTGGCCTCGTTCACCTTGCGGCCCGACCGCGCCATCGACTTGGCCTGGCGCCTGGGGCTGACGCTGGGCTGGTGCATGCAGGACGAAATGGGCGGCGCCAGCGCCATCAATATGCTGCGCCACGCCTGGCTGGCCTTGCAGGCGGGGCAGGCACGCACCATTGTCCTGGCGGCGGGCGACCATTTCACCGGCGCCGATTTCGCGTCACTGGTGCGCGGCTACAACCGCAGCGCACAGGACTACCTGAGCCCGCTGGGCAGCGCCGGCCCGAATCCACTGTTCGCCATGCTGACGCAGCGGCAGATGGCGCAGACCGGTTTGCGGCGCGAAGACTACGGCGCGCTGTGCGTGGCGCAGCGTGCGTGGGCGGCCGACAATCCCAACGCCGCCTATCGCCAGCCATTGACGCTGGCGCAATACCTGGACGCGCCGATGGTGGCCGCGCCGCTGGGGCGGATGGACTGCGTGCCTGTCGTCAGCGGCGCCTGCGCGCTGGTGTTGCAGGCGCAGCCCAACGGCGTGCATGTCACGCTGCGGGCCAGCGGGGCGCGCTACAACGGCGACCAGCAGGAAGGCGATGGCCTGGTCACGGGCATCGCCGACTTCGCGCCCGCGCTGTGGGCTGACGCGGGCTTGGGGCCCGACGATATGGATGTGGTGGGCGTGTACGACGATTACCCGGCGATGGCCGTGGCGCAATTGTGTGACCTGGGCCTGGCGCCGGCCGATGACCTGCCGGGCTTCATCGCCCGCCGCATCGCCACGCGCGCGCTGCCGGTCAACACCGCGGGCGGACAGTTGTCGGCGGGGCAGGCGGGCACGGCGGGCGGCATGCACGGGCTTGTGGAAGTGGCGCGGCAACTGCTGGGCTGTGCCGGTGCGCGGCAGGTGGCGCGCGCGCGCCATGGCGTGGCCACCGGCTATGGCATGGTGCAACTGCGTTACGGCATGTGCGCCAACGCGGCCGTGCTGGCCAGGGAGGACACATGAGTTTCAGCGTGATGGCGTGCGCGCAATGCGCGCACCGGGCGTATCCGGCCCGACTCTGGTGCCCGGCCTGCGGGCACGACCAGGCCAACGAGGTGATGGTGGACGAGGCCGAACTGCTGGCCTGGACCCGCGTGCCGGGGGCTGGGGACGAAGGCGACCGCCTCATCGCCACCGCTCAGGCCTTGCCACAGGGGCCGGTGCTGGTCGTGCGACTGGATGCCAAGGCGGGGCACATTGGACAACGCCTGCGGCTGATGACAAAGGTCGAGCAGGGCGTGGCCCTGCCGTGGGCCGAGCCGGTTTCCGGCTAGTCGTCTGGCGCGGCCCGCGGCGGCGTCTGAATCCGCGCTTGTCGCGGGCCGGCGCCCAGCCGCCTACTTCAACGCCGTCAACGCGGCGAGCAGGGCAGGGTCGCTGTTCGCGGGCGCCGATGCCAGCGCCGCGCGTAGGCGTTCAGCCATGTCGGCATTGAAATCGGCCGCGACGTCGGCGCGCAAGGACATCTTGCCCGTGGCGGCGTCTATCAACAATTGCGGCGTCACGCCCGCGCCCTCCAGCCGCGCGCCGTTGGCCCGATGCACGCGCGCACTGGTCACCACCAGCGCGCCTTCGTTCGCGGGCAGCGGCAGCACGGTCTGTATGGTTCCCGCGCCGGCGGTCTTTTCGCCGATCACCAGGGCGCGGCCGTGGTCCTGCAATGCCGCGGCCACGATCTCGGCGCCTGCGCCGGTGCGGCGGTCGACGATCACCACCACCGGCACGTCATGCGGCAACAGGCTGTCGCGCGCCACCAGCGCGCGTGAATCGGCGGGCGTGCGGCCGTACAGGTTGCCGATCCGCGAACCCTTGCGCAGCATCACGCCGGCCACCTGTTCGGCCACGTCGAGCAAGCCACCGGCATTGCCGCGCAGGTCCAGCACCAGGCCGCCTAGCCGCGAGCCGGCGCGTGCGGCCGCGGCGTCCAGCGCGGCCCGCAGTTGGCTGTCCGTCTTGCTGTCAAAGGCCGCCAGCGTGACGACGGCCACAGCGCCGTTCATGTCCCAGCGCACCGAGGGCGGGGCCTGCACCGGGCCACGCACGGGCTGCACGGTAAGGAGGTCCGGGGCCCCCGGCCGCTGGATGCGCAATGTCGGGCGGGTGCCCGTAGCGCCGCGCAGCAAGGCCACCGCTTCGGACAGCGGCAGGCCGGCCGTGGCACGGCCGTCGATGTGGCTTATGACGTCGCCCGTGCGCAGGCCGGCGCGTTCGCCAGGCCCGCCGGGCAGGGGCCGCACCACGGTCAAGGCGCCGTTCTGGATCGACAGTTCCAGGCCGACGGACGCGGGCGGTGGCGTCATCTCGGCCGGCGTCGCGACACGGCTGTAGGCGTCCAGGCTGGCCATCATGCCGCGCAAGGCGGCGTTCAACGCGGCGTCGCGCGGTGCGCCATCGGCGAAACGCAGAATCTCATCGGCCAGGATGCGGCTTTGCGCCGGGATGTCGGTGGCGCGGCCTTCGGCGGCGACGGCCTGGTCGATGGCCGACTGGCGCGATGCGCTGGCTTCGCCGGCCTGGCCGGGCAGGGCTTGCAGCGCGCGCAGGCCGTGCAGCGCCAACGCGCGCGTATCCACCGGGTCTACGTACTGATTCATCAACTGGGTCAAGGTTGCCGTCAGCGTGCTTTCGACCTGCTCGCGCGGCTGGGCGCTGGCGGGCGCCGCAAACGCGGCCAGGCTGGCGGCAAAGATGGCAAGCGCAGATCGTCGCATGGTGGCTCCCAGGTGCCCAGCCGTCCAGAATCAGGGGGCAGCAACCGGGCGGATCGCCTCCAGCCGCTGTGCCAGCGTGGCGCTGGACAGTTCACCGACCCGCACATCCATCAACCGGCCGTCGGCATCCAGGAACAGCGTGGCCGGCAGGCCGCGATTGCTCATCGTGCGCGACGCTTCGCCGGCCGGGTCCAGCAAGGCGTTGGCCAGTGACGGCGCATGCTGATCCAGATATTGCCGCACCGCGGCGGACGTTTCGCCCTGGTTCAGGAAAACGAAGTGGATATCGGGGTTGGCCGCCTGGGCGCGCTCGAAGGCCGGCATCTCGCGGCGGCACGGCGGGCACCAGCTGGCCCACAGATTGACCACGGTGGGCTTGCCCTGGAAGGCGGCCAGGGCGGCGGGCTTGCCATTCAGGTGCTGCAAGGCCACTGCGGTCAGCGCGGGCTGGGGCTGTGGTGTGGGCGCCAGCAGTTGGCCGCCGATCAGCCAGGTGGCCGCGGCCAGCGCCAGCGCACCCAGCAGCGCCGGCCGGGGCGCCATGGCCCGCAGTGCGGCGTAGGCCACATAGGCGCAGGCGGCCGCCAGCCCGACCATGCCCGTCCAGCCGCCGTCGCGTATATCCAGCGCCTGGATCGGGTCTTGCAGAATATGTTCGCGGGTCTGCCACAGGAAACCCAGGCGCGCGGCGACCAGGCCGATCACCAAGGCGCGCCACAGCACCGTGCTGATGTCCGGCGCACGCTTGCCGCCGAACAGGCGCGCGGCCTGCAGACCGACGGCGCCGGCCACGATCAGCACGGCCAGCTCGGTGGGAAAGACCAGGGGGCCCAGGCGGATGGCGGGGCTCATGCGGCGAGCTCCGGGCGCGTGGCCGGGAGGCTGGCAAGCGGAGGGGGGCTGCGTCGTGTCATGCGCCCAAGCCTAGCATGACCGGCCGGGGCGAGCCGTCACGTCCGGCGGCGGCCGCAAAGCCCTTGCGCGCAAGCGGGTCGCAGCGGCTTGGCCGGCAGGCCTTGGGATATGCTTGAACGCCTTCGGTCATCCGCTGTCCACGCCTATGAAATCACTGCCCTCGTTGTTGCCCCTGATTCAAGCCCCGATGGTCGGTTCGTTCAGCCCCTTGACCACCGCGGCCTGCCGCGCGGGCGCGCTGGGGTCGTTGGCTTGCGCCGCGCTCAGTGCGGATGCGCTGCGCGAGCAGATCGCCGCCATTCGCGCCGAGACCGACGCGCCGTTCAACCTGAATTTCTTCAGCCACACGCCGCCCCAGCCGGACGAGGCCGCCCAGGCGCGCTGGCGCGACACGCTGGCGCCGTACTACCGCGAAGCCGGGCTGGACCTGTCCGCCGCGGGCAGCGGCCCGGGCCGCGCGCCATTTGACGACGCCATGTGCCAGGTCGTCGAAGACCTGCGCCCCGCAGTGGTCAGCTTCCATTTCGGGCTGCCGGATGAGGCGCTGCTGGAACGTGTGCGCCGCACTGGCGCCCTGGTGCTGTCGTCCGCCACCACGGTCGAAGAGGCGCGCTGGCTGGACGCCCGCGGGGTGGACGCCATCATCGCCCAAGGGGTCGAGGCCGGCGGCCATCGCGGCATGTTCCTGACCGACGACATCGGCGCGCAGCCTGGCCTGTATGCCTTGCTGCCGCAGGTGGTGGACGCGGTGGGCGTACCCGTGATTGCCGCCGGTGGTATCGCCGACGGACGCGGCATTGCTGCGGCCTTCGCGTTGGGCGCCGCCGCCGCGCAACTGGGCACGGCCTATCTGCTGACGCCGCAGGCAGGGCGCTCGGCCATTCATCGCCAGGCGGTGCGCCAGGCGCGTGACGATACGACGCGCTTGACCAATCTGTATACCGGTCGCCCGGCGCGCGGCCTGCTGACCCGTTTCATGCGCGAACAGGGGCCGATGAGCGCCGTAGCGCCGGCTTTTCCGCTGGCCACCGGCGCGGTCGACCCGCTGCGCGCGGCCGTCGAGAAGACCGGCAGCGGCGACTTTTCGCTGCTGTGGTCGGGCGAAGCTGCTGCGCTGGCACGGGAAACCGACGCCGAAGCGTTGACTCGCCAATTGTGGGACGACGCATTGGATTGCGCGGCGGGCCTGCGCGCGGGCATGGCGGCCCGGGCGCAGCGCTAGCGGCCAGTCAGTCGGGAATGACCGCGATCACGTCGATCTCGACCAGCCATTCCGGCCGCGCCAGCGCAGATACCACCAGGCCGGTGGACACGGGAAACACGCCCTTGAGCCACCGGCCCATCACGTTGTAGACCGCCTCGCGGTAGCGCACGTCCACCAGGTACACGGTGACCTTGCAGATGTGCGACAGGTCGCTGCCGCATTCGCGCAGCAGCATCGCCACGTTGGCCATGGCTTTTTCCGCCTGGGCGGCGGCATCGCCCACGCCGACGGAGGCCCGGGTGTCCAGGTCCTGTCCGATTTGGCCGCGCAGGTAGACCGTCTTGCCGGCCACCACGGCCTGGCAAAGGTCATTGTCCAGCTGCTGTTCGGGATAGGTCTGGCGGGTATTGAACTTGCGGATGCGGGTATGGGCGTGAGGTTGCGTCATGGCAGCGTGGTGGAATGCGCCCGGCAGGCCGGGCGGCGGGTCAATGGGGCAGGATCTTGGACAGGAAGCGGCGCGCCTGCGGGCTGGCTGCGTCGCGAAAGAACTGGTCGGTGGCGCAGTCTTCGACAATCGCGCCGTCTTCCATGAAGACCACGCGATTGGCCACCCGGCGGGCAAAGCCCATCTCGTGGGTCACGACCATCATGGTCATGCCTTCCTCGGCCAGTTCCACCATCACGTCCAGCACTTCATTGACCATTTCGGGGTCCAGTGCGGACGTGGGTTCGTCGAACAGCATCGCCATCGGGTCCATCGACAGTGCGCGGGCGATCGCCACGCGCTGCTGCTGGCCGCCGGACAACTGGCCCGGATGCTTGCCCGCGTGCGCCGACAGGCCCACGCGTTCGAGCAGCGCGCCGGCCTTGGCGCGGGCCGTGTCGATGCCGCGCCCCAGCACGATCTGCTGCGCCAGGGTCAGGTTGCGCAGGATGTCCAGGTGCGGGAACAGCTCGAAATGCTGGAACACCATCCCGACCTTGGTGCGCAGCTTGGGCAGGTCGGTGGCGGCGGTGACCGAGGCGCCGTCGATCAGGATGTCGCCGCCCTGGATCGGTTCCAGTGCGTTGACCGTCTTGATCAGCGTGGACTTGCCAGAGCCGGACGGCCCGCAGACCACCACGATCTCGCCCTTGTCCACGCGGGTCGAGCATTGCTTGAGCACGTGGTGGCTGCCGTAGTATTTGTCCACCCCGCGGATCTCGATGATGGGTGCGGTAGCGTTCATTTGTCGTAGTGCCCCGCACGGATCGACGCGCCGATCAGGTTCAGGATCAGGCGGCCGGCAGTGATGCACGAGATCTGGTTCAGGTCTTTTTCGGGCTGGATCTCGACGATGTCCATGCCCACCACGCGGCCCTTGGCCACCAGGCCGTGGATCAGCTTGCGCGCCTGCACGAAGGTGACGCCGCCCGGCGCCGGCCCGGCCACCGCGGGCATCGTGGCCGGGTCCATGCCGTCGGCGTCGATGGTCAGGTAATAGTTGCCGCCGTCCGGAATGCGCGCCAGCACCGCATCCATGCCGATGTCGTGCAGCTCGTAGGCCGTGACCAGCTCGGCGCCGTAGGCGCGCGCGGCTACCAGTTCTTCGGGGCGGCCGCTGCCCTGGGCGCGCAGGCCGATCTGGATGATGCGGTCCACGTGCGCCATTTCCGAGGCCCGGCGGATTGGACTGGACAGGCCATCGCGCACGCCGTTGACGTCGTCGCGCCAATCCAGGTGGGCGTCGATGTGCACCAGCGTGATCGGGCCTTTCTGGTCCAGGCCGCGCAGGATGGGCGTGGTGATGCCGTGGTCGCCGCCCAGCACGATGGGCACGGCGCCGGCCGCGGCGATGCACCGCACGGCGGCTTCGGCCCGCGCGTAATGTTCTCCGCGCGGCTGGGACAGGTCGGGAATGATGTCGCCGCAGTCCACGAAGCGGATGTCGTCGCGGCCTTGCAGCAAGGGGCCGTCGATGTCGAAGTCGTAATGGCCCGGGCGGCGCACCACGCGGTCGGTGGCCTGGCGGATCGCGGTGGGGGCATTGGTCTGGTCATTGCTGAAATCCGCCGCGGAATAGGGCGAGCCGTAGGGCATGCCCAGCACGGCGATATCGGCCTGCAGGTTGTCCAGGTCCAGCGCCAGGGTCGAATAGAGCAGGGTGGGGTGGCCGGTTTTGGGCGCAACGGTGTACGAGGTCATGAGGGTTTCCTTGTGGAATGAGAGGGTCAGGCCTGGCCCGCGCGGCGGCGCGCCAGGGTCTCCAGGCGGCGGCCCGCGCCGGCCATCGCCACGCTGCACAGCCAATAAATCAGGGCGGTGGTGCCCAGGACTTCCAGGTAGGCAAAGGTGTTGGCGGTGAGCAGGTTGCTCTGGTAGGTCATTTCCGGCAGGCTCATCACCGAGAAAATCGCCGAGTCCTTGAACATCATGATGACCAGGCTGGTGGTGGGCGGGATGAGATAGCCGAACAACTGCGGCACGACGATGTGGCGCTGCGTCTGCCAATAGGTCATGCCCAGCGACAGGGCGGCGCCGGTCTGCCCGCGCGGCACGCTTTGCAGTGCGGCGCGCAGCACTTCGCAGAAGTAGCCGCCCGTATAGAAGGCGGTGCAGCCGATGGCCACCGACATCGCCGAGGCCGGCACGCCCAGCTTGGGCAGGCCGAAAAACGCCAGATACACGAGGATCAGATACGGAATGTTGCGCACCAGTTCCACGTAGGCCAGCGCCAGTGGCCGCAGCGGCGTGCGCGACTGCGCGGCATAGGCGGCGGCCGTGCCGATCAGCATGCCCAGCGGAATGCCGATCAGGCTGACCAGGGCCGTGATCCGCAGGCCCTTGAGCAGCACGGGAATGGCCTGCCCGACAAGAGAAAAATCAATGGGCATGGGGCAGCATCCTCGAGACGCGCCGCTCGCACAGGCGCGAGGCGGCCGACAGGCAGAAAAGAATGATGAAGTACACGCAGGCCGTCACCGTGAAAACCTGCAGCGGCAGGTCGCTTTGCAGGGTGGCGTTGCGCGCCACGGTGGCCAGCTCCGGCACGGCAATGATGGACATCAGCGACGAGGCCTTGAGCAGGATGGTGAGTTCGCTGGTCAGGGGTGGAATCGCGCGGTAGAACACCTGCGGCAGCAGCACGTAGCGCCAGATCTGCCGGTGGCGCATGCCCAGCGCCCGCGCCGCGGTCACCTGGCCGGCCGACAGCGTGCCCAGCGCCCCGCGCAGGATCTCCACGATGTAGGCGCTGGTATTACAGGCCAGCGCGCCGATGCCGGCTGCCAGGGGCGACACCGAGATGTCCAGCAGCGGTGGCACCACGTAGTAGGCCAGCAGCAGGTGGATCAGCGCGGGCGTGCCGCGGATGGCGCTGACCCACAGCATGACCAGGCCGCGCACCGGGGCGTAGGGCGACAGGCGCGCCAGCAGCAGCGCCACCCCCAGCCCGATGCCGATCGCGAACGCCGCCACCGAGGCGGCCAGCGTGATCGCCGTGCCCGAGACGACACCGTGCAGGAACGGCGCCAGCGCGCCGTTCTGGTTCAACCAATCCAGCATGGGAGTCCCTCGCTCAGACTGCGCCGTCAGGCAGGTAGCCCGCGCGCGGGGTCTCCATCGGGCCGCCGAACCACTTTTGCTGCAAGGTCAGCAACTGGCCATTGGCGCGCAGTTCGTCCAGCGTGTCGTTGACGAACTGGCGGATTTCCAGGTCTTTCGGGTTGGCCACCCAGGCCAGCAGCTTGGCGTCGCCGATTTCGCCGGCAATACGGAAGGCGTTCGGCTGCTTGCGCATCTGCACCGCGGCGATGTTGGACGGCATCAGCGCCACGTCCACCGTCTTGTTGGCCAGGGCGTTGGACACATCCGGGTAGGCCTGGAACAGCTTGGTGTCGGCATAGCCCTTGCCGGCCTGGGCCTTCAGGCGTTTCTCGAATTCCTCGGCCACCGGCTGCGACGACGACCCCATCTGGGTGCCGATGATCTTGCCGGCCAGGTCCATGCTCTGCTTGATGGTCGCGTCGTCCAGCCGCACCATCAGCACCGACTTGACCACGCCCACGGGCTGGGTGAAGGCAAAGCGCCGGGCGCGCTCGGGCGTGATGCCGACGCTGGTGGCCACCAGGTCGAATTTGCGCGACATCAGCCCCGGCAGCAGGCCCTGGAATGGCAGGTTCATCTGTTCCAGCTGCACGCCCAGCTTGGCTGCCATCAATTGCAGCAGGTCATGGCCGTAGCCGACCACCTGGCCGTTCTCGACGAATTCAAACGGTTCGTAGGCGGCTTCCGTGCCCACCGTAAGCTTGCCGCGTTTCTTGATGTCGGCCAGCGAGCCGCCTTCGGCGAAGGCCAGGCCCGGCAGCGCCAGCGCCGCCCCGGCGGCGAGCGTAGTGGCGACAAAGCGCCTTCTGGACAGGTTGCGCATGATTTTTCCCTTGTATGTCGTGATCGTTGGCCGCGCGGGGCCGGTAGCCGTCGCGGGAGCGGGCGCCGGGGTCTGTGCCCCGTGCTGCCACTGCTGGAACCACTGTATTGCGCCGGCACGGTCATGAAAAATGATTTTTTTAGTGGTATGGTTTCAAAAATTGATACCTTTCAAAAAGAAACGACTTTGTCCCGTCCCGAGTTCACCGAGCGCGACCTGCGTTCCTTGCGGGTGTTCTGCGCCGTGGCGCAGGCCAACGGCTTTGCGGCGGCGGAAAAGCAGTTGCACATGTCCAAGGCGTCCATCAGCCGGCACGTGCGCGAGGTCGAGGAAACCCTGGGCGTGCGGCTGTGCGACCGCGGGCCGTCCGGCTTTGAACTGACCCAGGCCGGCAAGGTGGCGCTGGACCTGGCGCGCGAGGCGCTCAAGGCGCTGGAACGCATCCGTCCCGAAATCGACGCAGTGCGCGGGGTGCTGTCCGGCACCTTGTCCATCGGCATGGTCGAGCACGTCATCACCGACGCCGATTGCCATATCCCGACCGCGCTGGCGGCCATGCTGGAAGAGGCGCCCGACGTCAAGGTCGAGATCACCGTGATGACCTTCAACGATCTGGACCAGGCGCTGCGTGAACGCCGGGTGCAGATCGCCATTCGCGGCATGTACCGGCGCGAGAACGCCTTCAATTACCAACGCCTGTATGTCGAGCGGCACCGCATGTTCGTCGCGCGACGCAGCGCCCGCCAGGCCCGCGCGCTGCCGCTGGTGTATCGCTCGCACCCGTTCGTGCACGATGCACTGGGCGAATATGGGTTTACCCGCGGGCCAGAGGCCTCGGGCCTGGAAGCCATTGCCATGCTGGTGTCCTCGGGCCACTACGTGGGCCTCTTGCCGCAGCACTACGCGGATTCGATATCGCGCCGCTTTGCCCTGACGCGCGTGCCAGGCGGGCCGGTATACGAAAACACCATCAGCGCCATCACCGAAGCATCGCGGCCGGCCTCGCGGGCCGTAGAACTGTTTCTGCGCCTGCTCGAGCGCTTTCATCCCGCGCCGTAGCGGGGCGCGTGGCCCCCTGGCTGGCGTCGTTCGCCGGGAAGGCTAAAATACCGGCTCGCGGCTTCTGTCGATCCGGACGGCGAGCCTCCCGGCATTCTTCATCCCTGCGCCTCGCGCGCCCATAAATATGAAAAAACTGACTGCTGTTCTTCTCGTGTCCGCAACCACGATGCTGACCGCCTGCGGCCCGTCCGACAACGCGCCCGCCGCCGCCGGCGCGCAGGCCCCGGCCGCCGCCCGCAAGGTCGTGGTCGGCCTGGACGACAACTTCCCGCCCATGGGTTTCCGCGACGCCAGCAACCAGATCGTCGGCTTTGACATCGACATGGCCAAGGAAGCCAGCAAGCGCCTGGGCATGGAAGTCGAATTCAAGCCCATCGACTGGAGCGCCAAGGAAGCCGAACTGAACGGCAAGCGCGTCGACGTGCTCTGGAACGGCCTGACCATCACCGAAGAGCGCAAGAAGAACATCAGCTTCACCGCGCCGTACATGGCCAACCACCAGATCATCATCGTGGGCAACGCCTCGCCCGTGAAGGTCAAGGCCGACCTGGCCGGCAAGGTGGTCGGCGCACAGGATGGCAGCAGCGCCACCGACGCCATCGCCAAGGACCCGGTTGCCGGCAGCATCAAGGAAGTCAAGAAGTTCGGCGACAACGTCACGGCCCTGATGGACCTGGCCGCCGGTCGCCTGGACGCCATCGTGGTCGACGAAGTGGTGGGCCGCTACCTGATCAGCAAGCGCGCTAATGAATACCGCGTGCTGGACGAGAACTTCGGCACCGAAGACTACGGCGTCGGCGTGCGCAAGGACGACACCGACCTGCTGGCCAAGCTGGACAAGACCCTGGATTCGATGAAGCAGGACGGCACCGCCGGCCGCATCGCCACCCAGTGGTTCGGCGCCAACATCATCAAGTAATTCCCCTTGAAACGCCCGGGCCGCATGGCGGTCCGGGCGTTTTGCAGTTCTACGGCGCGAACCTTCCCGCATGGACTATGTAATTTCCCTTCTGGGTCCCCTGGCGCAAGGCGCCAAGGTGACCTTGACGCTGTTCTTCATCACCCTGGCGCTGGCGGTTCCGCTGGGCCTGGTGCTGGCGCTGCTGCGCATTTCGAAATGGACGCTGGTCAGCCGGCTGGTCAATGGCTACATCTGGCTCATGCGCGGCACGCCGCTGATGCTGCAGATGCTGTTCATCTATTTCGCCTTGCCGTTCGTGCCGGTGGTGGGCGTGCGCCTGCCCGACTTTCCGGCGGCGGTGGTGGCGTTTGCGCTGAACTACGCCGCGTATTTCGCCGAGATCTTCCGCGCCGGCATCCAGTCGGTGGACCGGGGCCAGTACGAAGGCAGCAAGGTGCTGGGCATGACCTACCTGCAGACGCTGCGCCGCATCGTGCTGCCGCAGATGGTGCAGCGGGTGCTGCCGCCCATGAGCAACGAAACCATCACCCTGGTCAAGGACACGTCCCTGATCTACGTGCTGGCGCTCAACGACATCCTGCGCACCGCGCGCGGCATCGTGCAGCGCGACTTCACGACCACGCCGTTCCTGGTGGCGGCCGCCTTCTATCTTCTGATGACGCTGGTGTTGACGTGGTTCTTCCAGCATATGGAAAAGCGCTATGCCAAATACGACCAGTAATCCGTCCGCCGGCGCGCGCCACGCCATGATCTCGGCCCGCGGCATCGTCAAGTCGTTCGGCGCCAACCGGGTGCTGGACCAGGTGTC
Source organism: Achromobacter sp. 1014246743 (assembly GCF_059760725.1). Classification (NCBI taxonomy): domain Bacteria; kingdom Pseudomonadati; phylum Pseudomonadota; class Betaproteobacteria; order Burkholderiales; family Alcaligenaceae; genus Achromobacter; species Achromobacter sp. 1014246743. Next base: position 18,144 of record NZ_JCBANA010000063.1, on the reverse strand, counting down.
GCTCGAACTCGGCAAGGGCGAAGTGGTGGCTGTGATCGGGCCGTCCGGTTCGGGCAAGAGCACCTTCCTGCGCTGCCTGAACCACCTGGAAACCATCGACGAAGGCGCCATCGACGTCGAAGGCGAGGCCCTGGTCAGCGCCGTCCCGGGCGGACGCAGCCAGTACGCCAGCGACGCCGACGTGCGCCGCATCTGCCGCAAGATGGGCATGGTGTTCCAGTCGTTCAACCTGTTCCCGCACATGACCGTGCTGCAGAACATCATCGAAGCGCCCATGATCGTCAAGGGCATGGCGCGCGCGGCCATCGTGCCCAAGGCCGAGGAACTGCTGCGCAAGGTCGGCCTCTTGAACAAGCGCGACAACTATCCCACGCGCCTGTCCGGCGGCCAGAAGCAGCGCGTGGCGATCGCCCGCGCGCTGGCGATGGAACCGGACATCATGCTGTTCGACGAGCCCACGTCGGCGCTGGACCCCGAACTGACGGGCGAAGTGCTGCGCACCATGCGCCAGCTGGCCGACGAGCACATGACCATGCTGGTCGTGACCCACGAAATGGGTTTTGCCCGCGAAGTCGCGCACCGCGTGATCTTCATGGACGAAGGCCGCATCGTCGAAGAGGCGCCGTCGGCGGAATTCTTCCGCGCGCCGCAGCATCCGCGCAGCCGGGAATTCCTGGCGCATATGCTGTAGGGCGACAGGGCGGGGCTGCGGCCCCGTCGTCGCCGTCGTCGTCTTACGGCGCGTTCAAGCCCGGCCGCCGCGCCGGGGCACGATCATCGGGCTGCCGGTCTCCGGATCGGGCAGCACCCGGCAATCCAGATCAAACACCTGTTGCATCGCGGCTTCGGTCACCACCTGCCGCACCTCGCCCTGCGCGGCGATGCGGCCGGACCGCATCATCACCACCCGATCGGCATAGCGAAAGGCCAGGTTCAGGTCATGCAGCACCACCACCAGCGTGCGGCCGGCCTGGTGCAGGCGCGCACACAATTCCAGCAGGTCGATCTGGTGGCGGATATCCAGGAAGGTCGTGGGTTCGTCCAGCAGCATGATGCCGGCATCCTGCGCCAGCACCAGCGCCAGCCAGGCCCGTTGGCGCTGGCCGCCCGACAGCGTGTGCACGGGATTGTCGGCCAGGTCTGCCAGGTCGGTGTCGGCCAGCGCCGCGTCGACCGCCGCGGCATCGGCCGCCGACCACTGGCGCAGCAGCGTCTGGTGCGGGTAGCGGCCGCGCGCCACCAGGTCGCGCACGCTGATCATTTCGGGGGCAACCGGGTTTTGCGGCAGGTAGGCCAGGCGCCGGGCCACCGCCTTGCGGCGCAGCGTGGCGAGGTTGGCGCCGTCCAGCCAGGCCTGGCCCCGGGTGGGCGCCAGCGCGCCGCCCAGCACCCGCAGCAAGGTCGATTTGCCGCAGCCGTTGGGGCCCACCACGGCCGTGAAGGCGCCGGGTTCGATGGCCAGCGACAGCCCTTGCAGCACGGCGGTATCGCCGTACGACAGGTCCACCTCTTGCAGCTGCAGCGCAGAGGCGCCGGGAAAAGCATCGTTCACGTTGTCGCCTTGCGCCATTCGAGCACCAGCAGGAAAGCCAGATAAACACCGCCGATGCCGGCGGTCAGAACGCCTACCGGCAGGCCGTTGGGGCCGGCGGCGCGGGTCAGAAGATCGGCGGCGGCCAGCAGCACCGCGCCGGTCAGGGCGGCCAGCAGCGGCTGCGGGCCGCTGGCGCGTACCCCACGGCGCGCGATCTGCGGCGCGGCCAGGGCGATGAACGCGATGGGGCCGGCCACCGCCACGGCGGCCGCCGCCGCCAGCACGGCCACCAGCGTCGCGGCCAGGCGGCTGCGCGCCGGCGATGCGCCCAGCGCCTGCGCCAGGTCGTCGCCCATTTCCAGCAGGCGCAGCCGGGCGCACAAGGCCAGGCCCAGCGGCAGCAGCACCGCGCAAGCCACGCTGATCAGCGCCACGTCGTGCCAGGTCTTGCCGGCCAGGTTGCCGTTCAGCCACGTGGCCGCCAGGTAGGCTTGCTCGCGCCGCAGGTTGGACAGCCCGAATTGCACGAACGCGAAGGCGATGGCGCCCACCGCGATGCCGGCAATCACCATGCGCTGCGGCGCGGCAAAGCCTGCCCCGGACCCGAACCAGACCCCGGCGGTCGCCAGCAGGGCGCCGGTGGCGGCGCCCCAGGCCACCGGCATCAGGCCGGGCCAGACCATGGCGACGGCCACCGCGCCCGCGGATGCGCCGGCGGTCAAACCGATGACGTCGGGGCTGCCCAGCGGATTGCGGGTGAGGCTTTGGAACAGCGCGCCCGACAGGCCCAGTGCGGCCCCGGCGCCCAATGCCGACAGGGCGCGCGGCAGGCGCACGGTGTGTACCAGCCATTGCTCCACGGCGCTGCCGCCGCCCCACAGGGTCTGCCACAGCGTGTGCCAGGACAGGGTCGGGTCGCCCGTGCGCAGCGTGGCGGCCAGCAGGGCGGCCGCCATCACGAACAGGATGGCGCCATAGGCCAGTGCGCGCGGCGCCAGCGGCCACGCCAGCCAGCGGCCCGCGCGCAGCATCGGCGGGGGGGCAGGCACGGACGCATGAGTGGGCGGCGTCATGCCAGACTCCGGCCACGGCTGCGTAGCGCCGCCAGCAGGAACGGTGCACCGATGAAGGCCACCACCACGCCCGTCAACAGCTCGGCCGGGGCCCGCAGCACCCTGGCCAGAATGTCCGCCACCAGCATCAGCAGCGGGCCCAGCACCACGCAATAGGCCAGCAGCCAGCGCAGGTCCGGCCCGGCGTAGCGGCGCGCGATGTGCGGCACGGCCAGGCCGACAAACGCAATCGGGCCGGCCGCGGCGGTCGCGGCCGCGGCCAGGATGGCCACGCACAGCAGTCCCAGCAGGCGGTACAGGCCGGCGCGCAGCCCCAGTGCCTGGGCCAGCGCCTGGCCCAGGGCCAGCAGGTTGAGTGGCCGTGCCAGCGCCGCTGCCAGCAGCAGGCCCGCGCCGATATAGGGCGCGGCGCGCTGCGCGGCGTCCAGGCTTTGCCCAGCCAGGGACCCGACGGCCCAGAAGCGGTAGGCATCGAAGATATCGCTGCGCAGCAGCGCCACGGCCTGCACATAGGCGAACAGCACGGCGTTGACCGCCGCCCCGGCCAGGATCAGCCGTACCGGCTGCAGGCCGCGGCCGCCGGCGCCGATCAGGTAGACCGCCGCGGCGGCAGCCAGCGCGCCGGGCAGGGCGGCCCAGAAGGGGTGGGCGGGCAGGCCGCCGGCCATCAGCGCCACCGTCACGATCGAGGCCGCCGCGCCCGCGTTCACCCCCAGCAGGCCGGGCTCGGCCAGCGGGTTGCGGGTCAGCGCCTGGATCAGCGCGCCGGCCACGGCCAGCGCCGCGCCGGTCAGCAGGGCCAGCAAGGTGCGAGGAATGCGCGAGGCCACCACGAACGCGGCATAGCTGTCGTCGGGCCGCAGCAGGGCCTGCCATACCGCGCCGGCCGACAGCCCGCGTGAGCCGATCCACAGGCTGGCCAGCGCGGCGGTGGCCAGCCCCATACAGGCGGCGAGCCACACCAGCGCGCGCAGGCGCGTGGGCCGTGGCGCCTGCGTCATCGGCCGGCCCCGCCGCTCTGCGCCCGCTGCGCCGCCTGCGCCAACTGCGGCGCCAGCCGGTCCAGCATCCAGGCCACCGCCAGCGGCGTGCCCGACGACGACGCCATGACCAGCGCCGGATCGCTCAGCGCCACATAGGCGCCGCGCCGCACCGCGGGAATCGACGCGTAGAGCGGCAGGGCGCCGGTGCGGTCGCGCTCTTCGGGGGTGTAGAACCACGACACCAGGATATCGGCGTCGCCCAGCGCGTCGGCATGTTCGAAGCCCAGGTAGTGCGCAAAGTGGCCCGCGCTGGCCCGCAGGCCGCGCACGGACGGGGCCAGCGTCAGCCCCATCGCGCTCAACGTGTCCACGCGCGGGTCGCCGGCCACATAGGCGGCGAAATTGCCCGAGCCCAGATCGGCTCGCACGTAGGCAAAGGTCTTGCCGGCCAGCTCGGGATACTGGCGGGCCGCCTGTGCCAGGGCGTCGTGAATGCGGGCCTTGAGCGCATCGGCCTCGGCGCGCTTGCCCAGCGCGGCGGCGATCAGGTCGATCTGCGTGTCCACCGGCGTCAGGAAGGGCTGGTCGGGGTAGGCCACCACCGGCACCAGCCGGGACAACTGCGCGTAGGCCTCGCGGCTGACGCCCGAAAAGGGCGCCAGCACCACGTCGGGCCGCAGCGCGATGATCTTTTCGATATCCAGTTCGGGATAGACCGTGATGCGTTCGGGCAGCGGCTGCCCCTGGGCCTGGATGGCTGCGCGCACCCAGGGCCAATAGTGGTCGGCATCGCCGCCCCAGTCGGCCCGGCTGGTGCCCACCGGCACCACGCCCAGCGCCAGCGCCAGGTCGTCGGCCCCCAGGCCCAGCGTGACCACGCGGCGAGGCGGCGCGGCAATGACGGCCTGGCCCAGGGCGCTGTCGATCGTGACGGGAAAGCCGGCAGGTGAGGCGGTAGGCGGCACCGATCCTGCGCCCGGCGCAGGCGGCGCCCGATCGCACCCCGCCAACCCCAGCACCCACGCCGCGGCAAGCGCCGCGGCGACCCGGCGCCACGGCGCCGTATTCCCCAGATTCAAACGCATCGCGGCGCTGTGCTCCTTGGCGTGTCGGTGGCTTGCATCAGTACTGCGCGCGCACCGTCAGCATGACGTTGCGTGGCGCCCCGTACCAGCCCTGGCTATAGAAGCCGATCTGGTCGTAGTACTTCTTGTCCAGGACGTTGTTCAGGTTCAGCGTGGCCGAGACCTGCTTGGAAACATCGAAGCGCGCCATCAGGTTGAGCAGCGCGTAGCTGCCTTGCTCCACGTCGACGTTGCCACGCGGGCTGGCCGCGGACTGGAACATGCGGCTTTGCCAATCGACCCCGCCGCCCACCGTCAGGCGATGCAGGTCGCCGGGCAGCCGATAGGTGGTGTACAGCTTGAACAGGCTGCGCGGGTGGCTGGTGTTGATCGGTTTGCCGTCGGCGTCCTTGGCCGTGAAATGCGTATAGCTGGCGCCAATGTTCCAGCCGGGCGCGAGCTGGCCGTTGGTTTCCAGCTCAAAGCCTTCGACCTTGGCGCCCGAGACCGCGCGGTACGCCTGCGTGCCGGGCATGCCGCTCACCGATTCGCCCGGGATGGCCTGCGCCAGGTTGTTCTGGCGGGTCTGGTAGAGCGACACCGAGGCGTTCAGCAGGCCGTCCAGGTAGGCGGCCTTCAACCCGACTTCGTAGCTCTTGCCATCGATGGGCGGCAGGATCGAACCGCTGGGCGTGCGTGCATTCTGCGGCTGGAAGATCTCGGTATAGCTGGCGTAGGCCGTGTAGGTGCTGTTGATGTCGTAGATCAGGCCGGCATAGGGCGTGAACTGGTCGTCGATCTTGTATTCACGCTTGCTGCCGAAGTAGGTCTGCCTGGTTTCCCAGTTGCTCCAGCGACCGCCCACGATCAGGTGCAGCGGGTCGGCCAGCGAGAACCGGCCCACCGCGTAGGCGCCGGTCTGCTTGACCCGCATGTCGTCCGCTGGCGTCTTGGTGCCGGACCAGGTCGGTTCGGCGATGTGATCCTGGCGCCAGTCCATGAAGCTGCCGATGGCCGGCTTGGCCCCCGTCTGCAGATACTGGCCGATATTGCTGTGGTCGTTCACGCTCATCCAGCCCAGCGCCAGTTCGTGCTTGCGCCCCAGCAGCTGGAACGGACCCGACAGGGTCAGGTGGATGTCGTCGCGGGAGCGGTCGCCGTCGTAGTTGTTGAATGCGCTGGTCATGCCCGCGCCGGTGGTCCGGTTGGGATAGCCGCCGCGGAACAGCTGCTTCATCAGGTAATTGCCGTCATTGTGGCTATAGGCGGCGCGGGCTTTCCAGTCGTTGGCAAAGCGGTGGGTCAGGTCCACGAAGGTGGTGGTCGACTCCGTATCCATGCGAGCCCAGCGCGTATTGTTGGCCACCGATCGATTGAAGTCGGTGCGCGAACCGTCGCTGTAGAACAGCGGGAAGCCGCTGCCAAAACCATTGCTCTGGCTGCGCTGGTATTCCAGGCCCGCCGTCAGCACCGTGTCCGGCGTCAGGTCGGCGCTGATCACGCCGTAGAAGGTGCGCTTGCGCGAATCCAGGAAGGTCACGTAGCTGTCGCCCTGGCTGTAGGCGGCTACGAAGCGCGAGCGGATGCGGCCGTTCTCGGTCACCGGCACCGACAGGTCCAGGTCGCCACGCAGATGGTCCCAGCTGCCTGCGCTGGCGCTGCCCGACAGCGCGAATTCGCGCAGCGGCTTCTTGCGGATGAAGTTCACTGCCGCCGACGGGTTGCCCGATCCGGTCATCAGGCCGGTGGCGCCGCGCACGATCTCGACCCGGTCGTAGATGGCGGAATCCAGGTCCGTGGCGCCGTAGTTCCACAGGCTCAGGATCGGCGAGTTCAGCCCGTCGAACTGGAAATTGTCGATCGAAAAGCCGCGCGACGAGAACGACAGCCGGTTGCTGTCGCTGCGCGTGACCGAGATGCCGGGCGCACTGGCCAGGATCGCGCCGGTGTCCTGCAAGCCCTGGTCTTCGATCTGCTGGCGCGTCACCACGCTGACCGACTGCGGCGTCTCGCGCGGTGACAGCGTCAGGCCGGTGGCCGTGTTCATCGCGTCGGTGGTGTAGGCATGGGTGCCTTCCGTGGTGCCGGGGATGCCGGCGCCGCTGACGGTCACGGCGGGCAGCTGGGGCACTCCGGACGTGCTTTCGGATGAAGACGCTGCCGGCGTCGCCGCCCGTTGGGCGGCGGCGCTTTGGTGGGTCAGGGCGGAGCAGAACAAGGCCGTCTGGATCGCATAGACAAGAGGACGCACCCGGCGCAAACGGGCGGCGGGCGAGGGCAGAACGGACGGCATGAGGGCGAGCTCCAGCGGAAATGTTTGGTGATGAGAATTATTGATTTTTACCGCTGCCCTTTTGTATGCCGAACGATGCGATGCATATGGCAAACGCCGCCGGCCTATCCCGCCTGCGCTTTGGTCAGCGCCGGGTCGCCACGGTGCAGCCAGGCCCAGCCCGCCGCGCTGGCGGCCACGCAGGCCAGCATCGCCACCGCCAGCCGCAACGGCTGGCCATAGACCAGCGGCACGCACCAGCCGCTGACCACCGAGAAGGTCAGCATCTGCAAAAAGCCCAGCACCGACGCCGCCGTGCCCGACAGATCGGGCACCCGCGCCAAGATGCGCAGGGTCATCGCCGGCACCGACATCGCCAGCCCGCAGGTGAATACGCCCGGCAGCAGCACCGCCCAGGGCAGGCGCGGTGTTTCCGCGGCGGCCACATACAGCACGTTGGCCAGGCAACTGCCGCCCATCAGCAGATAGGCCAGCAGCGTGATGCGCGAATCGGGCCACTTGCCGGCCTTGCGCGCGGCGAACAGCGCGCCGGCCATGGCGCCCGCCACCAGCGGCACGAACAGGTAGGCAAAATCCGTTTCCGGCAGCCCCAGCACGTTGGCGATGAAATCGGGCGCCGCGCCGATCAGAAAGCCCTGGGCCGCGAACAGCAGGCTGAAGGCCAGCCCCAGCGACATGTAGCGCCGCTCGCCCAGCACGCGGGCGTAGTTGGCGCCCAGCGTGCGCCAGGCCAGCGGCTGGCGCTGCGCGGGCGGCAGCGTTTCGGGCAGGCGCCGCGCGCACAGCAGCCAGGCCGCGCCCGCCAGCGCCGTCAGCAGCAGGAACACCGACCGCCAGCCCTGGTGCGCCGCCAGGTAGCCGCCGATGATGGGCGCCAGCGCGGGCGACAGGTTGAACACCAGGATCAGGTACGACATGGCCCGGCGCGCCGGCACCCCGTCGTAGCAGTCGCGGATGATGGCCTGGCCCACCACGATGCCTGCGCCGGCCGACAGGCCCTGCACGGCGCGCCCGGCCAGCAGCCAGCCGAAGCTGGGCGCCAGCGCGGCCATCAGCGCCCCGCAGATGTACACCCCCAGCGCCGTCAGCACGATGCGCCGCCGCCCCAGCGAATCCGACAGCGTGCCGTGCAGCAGCAGCATCGACGCATAGCAGGCCATGTAGACCCCCAGCGTCAGCTGCACGGTTTCCTGGGACACCGAAAATTCCCGCCCCAGCGCCCCGAAGGCGGGCAGGTAGGCGTCGATGGTGGCGGGCGCGACGCAGGCCAACAGGCCCAGCATCAGCACCATGACGGGAAAAGACGGCGGGGATTCGGGGTGCGGCACGACGGCATCCATGGCAGGCGCCTCCCGGGATGGGAGGCTCTGCCGCATGGTCGCCTGCCCGGCGCCCGGGCATGAATGGGGAACGCTGCAAGAGCAATGGGCAGCGCCGGACGTTCAGTTCAGCTCGCTGGGCGCGATGCCGTAGCGTTCGCGAAACGCCGTGGCGAAGTTGGTGGCGTGGCGGTAGCCCACGAAATGTGCCGCCTGCTGCACGCTGCAGCCCTGGGCCAATTGTTCGCGCGCCACCTCCAGCCGGCGTTCGCGCAGCCAGCTGAACACCGACCGCTGGTAGGTGGCCTGGAACTTGGCGCGCAGGGTGCTGGGGCTCATGCAGGCCAGCCGCGCCAGGTCGTCCAGCGTGTGTTCTTCGCCGGGCGCGTTGTGCAGGCGTTCGCGTACCCGTTCCAGCAGCAGTCGGTCGCGTTCGGACACCGCGCTTTCCGTGGGCGCGCCGGATTCCAGCGAGGCCAGGGCGTGGGCCAGCAGCTGCGTCGCCACGCCTTCGCGCAACATGTCCTGCAGCGGCCCGTCCCAGGCGCAGTCCAGCAGGTGCTCGATGGCCTGCAGCAGGTGGCCCGGCACCTGCCAGCGGCGCAGCCGCAGGGCAGGCGAGCGCAGCGCCTTCCAGATCATCTCGCTGGTGCGGTCGTCGCCCGCGCTGTCAGGGTCCGACAGCGACAGGTTGACGCTGCGCAGGCGCTGCCCGGGTTCATGGATGCCGGTCATGGCGACGGTATCGCCATACAGCGCGCTGACGCCGCTATGCGCGGCCAGGCGCACGTCGTCGTGGCGGTCGATGCGGGTGCGGGCATGGCCTTGCAGCATGACGATGGCCGAGAAGCGCGGCGACATCATCGATGTGGCCTCGTAGTGCTGGTGCACCCGCACGTCGGACAGCACCAGGGTCAGGCCGGGACGGATGGCGCATTTCTCGACGCGGCCCTCGGCGATGCAAAGATGGTCGGGGTCGCCGCGCACCGCGCGGTCCAGCTGCGGCAGCCGATAGCGGAAACCGCTCTGGTCGCCCATGCGGTTGAAGTCGGCGACGGTGAATTGGGCGGGGGAGGCAGATGGGTTCAAGATCGTCACTCGCGTTACGGGATGAGCCCTTGGCGGCGCGGAAAGCACCGCCAAATGTGCAAATGAGAATAACATATATTCGCATTGTTGCCGGCAAATTCGCCCCTCGTTCCGCCACCGATTTGCCGGCAGCGGCCTGCCTCCCGGCCCGGATTCAAGGCGCCGCGCAGTCGCCCAGCTGATCTCCCATGATGTCGCGGTACCACTCGTGAAAGTGCTGCATGCCGTCTTCCATGGGCGACTGGTACGGTCCGCTTTCCGATACGCCCCGACGCAGCAGCGCCAGCCGGCCGGCGTCCATGCGTTCGCCGATCTCGTCGTCTTCGATGGCGGTTTCCATGTAGGCCGCGCGCTGGGCCTCGACGAATTCGCGTTCGAACAGCGCGATCTCTTCCGGGTAGTAGAACTCGGCGATGTTGATGGTTTCCTGCGGGCTCTTGGGGTAGAGCGTCGACAGCACCAGCACGTGCGGGTACAGCTCGATCATGTGGGTGGGAAAGTACGTCACCCAGATCGCGCCAAAATCGGGCGCTGAGCCGCCGCGGTAGCGCATCAGCGTGTCGTGCCAGTCGGCATACACGTCAGACCCCGGCTTTTCCAGCGCGTCGTGCACGCCCACGCGTTGCAGGCTGTACTGCTGGCCGAATTCCCAACTGAGATCGTCGCAGGTGACGAAGCGCCCCAGGCCAGGGTGGAACGGGCCGACGTGGTAGTCCTCCAGGTACACCTCGATGAAGGTCTTCCAGTTGTAGTTGCACTGGTGCACCTCGACGTGGTCCAGCACGTAGTCCGAAAAATCGAACTCGGGCCGGGTGAACAGATTGCCCAGGTCGCGCTGCGGATCGCGCGGGCCCTCGAACAGCAGGCCGTGGCAGTGCTTCAGTGGAAAGCGCGGCAGGTTCAGGCACGGCGTGCTGGGAAACTGCGGCGCGCCCAGGATCTGCCCCTGGTTGTCGTAGGTCCAGCGGTGCAGCGGGCAGACGATGTTGCCGCCGGTGGCCGACAGATTGCCCGCCGGGTTGGCCGGTCCGGTCACCGCGCCCGTTTCGCCGCCCAGGATCAGCGCCTGGCGGTGGCGGCACACGTTGGACACCAGTTCCACGCCGTGCGCATTGCGCACCAGCACCCGGCCGCCTTCCTCGTGGGGCAGGCGGCGCCAGTCGCCCGGCTCGGGCACGCCTTTCTCGTGGCCCACGTACAGGGCCGATTGCTTGAATATCATTTCCTGTTCGCGGGCGAACAGGGCTTCGTCGAAATAGGCCCGAACGTGCAGCGGGCTCAACGCCTGTTGCACGTGCTCCAGGCGGCCAATGTCCGTCATATCCGACTCCTTGTGCCGTCGCGCAAGGCCCGGCCCGCCTCTCAGGCGGGCACGGCGCTCTCGGCGTCGATCCGGGCGATGCGTTCGGCAAGATCCAATTTGGGGCAGGTGCTGCAATAGTCGCCGTCGCGCCTGCGGAAATAGTGGCAGCAGACCTGCCGGTCGACAGCAATGACCGGCAGCGTTGCGCGCTCGTAGGTCAGGTAGCCGCTGCGTCCGTCGATGCCCAAGAGGCCCAGCCAATGGCCGGCCTGTTCCTGGGCCCAGGCATTGGCCGCGGCGCAGTCGCCCTGGCGCGCGGCCAGCAGGGCGTACAGCACACAATCGGCCTGCATGCTTTCGGCGGCGCGCGGACTGACCCGCAGCACCTGGGTCAGCTCGCGATAGAAGGTGGCGCAGATATTGCGCAACTGTGCGGCGGCGGCCTGCATGCGTTCGCGAAGGTTGCCGCGCAGGGGTTCATGGCGGTCCAGCGTGTAGCCGATGACGAAGCCGTCGGGCGGCACCGGCTGGCTCATGCGGGACAGGTCCGGCACGATCGGGCTGCGGTGCGCGGCGAACACGCTCAGGTACACCGGCTGCCAGATCAGCAGCCCCCAGCAGCGCAGCGCCAGGTAGTGCGGCCCGGCCTCGGGATAGCGGCGCTGCCAGCAGTCGCGCAGTTGCACGATCAGCGCGCCGTTGTCGGCGCCCGGGCGAATGCCCGGGGCCGCCGCCGGCGCGACCTGGCCCGACAGCCCGGGCACGAGGCGGTCGGTCAGGTCCAGCAGATCGTCCAGGTCGCGGTTCACGCAAGCGCCCGCGCGGTGTCGCCCACGCCCTGGCCCAGCCACTGGGGCCGATAGGGGGCAATGGGGTTGGCCAGGTTGGGCGCCATCTGGAAGCTGCCGATGGGGTCGGCCAGGTTGACCATCTGCAGGTTGTTGGCCAGCTGCAGGCGGTTCAGGCACGAATGGATCATCTCGGGCGCGAACAGATCGTACTGGCGGTATTTGTCCAGGCGCTCGGGGTGCGCCTCCTGGTAGGCGATCACGCGGCCGGCCACCAGCTTCCAGAACGCGTCTTCCTGCATCACGCCGCTGTCGGCCAGCACCTGCGACAGGTGACGGAAATAGCCTTCGAACACATCCACGAAGATGGTCAAGAGCTTGAATTCCTCGGGCACGTCGGCGGCCAGGCGGCGCGCGTTCTCGGGCAGCACGGCGTTCGGGTTCAGGATCGACGATTCCTCGGCAATGTCCTTCATGAAGGCGCGCACCGGCACGTGGTCTTCGATCACCAGGATCACGTTCTCGCCGTGCGGCATGAACACCAGGTCGTGCGCATAGAAGCAATGCACCAGCGGCGTCAGGTAGGCGTCCACATAGCGTTCCAGCCACGCGGCCGCGTCCAGGCCCGAGGCGCGTATCAGCGCCGGCAGCAGCGCGCGGCCGTCCGGGTCCACGTGCAGCAGCGCCGCCATGGTCATCAGGCGCTGCTGCGGCCCGATCAGTTCCGTGGGGTTCTCGCGCCACAGCGCCGAGAACATCTTCTTGTACGGCGTATCGACCGAAATGGCCGCTTCGTAGTAGTAGTTGCGGAACCCCAGCGACGCCGCTTCGCGCAGGATGGTGAAGCCGTTCTCGCGCAGCCACGGGTCGGACGCGATCAGCCCGTGCAGGTATTCGTTGATGGCCGGCGTGCCCGACATGTAATACGGCGACAGCCCGCGCATGAAGCCCATGTTCAGGATCGACAGCGACGTCTTCACATAGTGCTTGCCCGGCTGGCTGATGTTGAAGAAGGTGCGGATGGACTGCTGCGCCAGGTATTCGTCGTCGCCATAGCCCAGGCACACGATCTTGCGCGTGGCCACATAGGGCGCGAACGCCAGCGACAGCTTGTTGAACCACTGCCACGGGTGCGACGGCATGAAGAAGTAGTCGGCCGGGTCCAGCCCCTGGTCGCGCAGCGCCTGCGTGTAGCGGGCAACGGTGGCCGCGCCCAGTTCGTCCCGCAGCAGGCTGTCGTAGTCCATGGTCGACAGGCACGCGAAGTGCGCGTTGTCCTTGTGCACTGCCAGCCACATCACGCGGATCGGGCTGGCGCACTCGGGTGCATAGACGTGGTAGTCCTCGGCGTCAAAGCCCAGCCGGCCGTTGTTGGCCACGAAGCTGGGGTGGCCCTCGATCATCGACGTTTCGATGGTCTGGTAGTCGGCCAGCGCCAGCTCGGCCGCTGGCAGCGCGGCGCGGGTGTGCTTGTAGGCGCTGCCGTGCAGGGTGCTGGTGATTTCGTCCAGGTAGATCGGCAGCCGGTCTTCGGGCATGCCCAGCTTGTCGCGGATCTCGATCACGAACTGCAAGGCGTCCAGCGGCGCCGGCGTGCCGGCCATGGTCTTGCTGATCGACTCGGCCGGAATGCGCCAGTGGCGCATTGCCATCAATTGGGCATCGAACTGGTATTCGGCATGGCCGTCGGCCAGCACCAGGCGGTAGCGGTCAAAGCCGGGCGCCTCGGACGGGCCCAGGCGCTCGGGTTGCAGCAGCCATTCGTGGGCGTATTCCGAAATGGCCTTCTTCACCAGCAGGCGGTTCGCTTTTTCCCAGACCTCGGGGGCAAGGTGGCTGGCGATCTGGGCGGGGTGGGGTTGGGTGCTCATACGGTGGACTCCTGGAGTTGGGCCTGTTCAAACTGCTGCCGGGTGCAGAAGGCGATGCTGGCGGTCTTCTCGCGAAAACGCGCCTGGCCGGCGTAGACAAAACCCATGGCCAGGTTCAGCGCATGGATCTTGCTGTTGTTGCTGTCGGGTTCGACCACCACGCGGCGGGCTTGCAGGCGCTCGAACATGAAGCGCATCACAAAGGCCAGCACGTTGCGGCTGAAGTGGGGAATGCGGACTTGGGGCGGGCCGATGAAGATGTGCATGCCCAGGTCGCCGTCGCGTACCGGGTAATGCTCGCCGACCTGGTCGTGCGCCGGGTCGTAGCACTCCACCAGGAACGCCGGACGGCCGTCGTGGCTGCCCAGCCAGGCGCCGGCGTGGCCGCTGCCTTGCAGGGCTTCGTAGAATTCGCGCACCTGCGCTTCGGAGAATTCCTGCATCGACCAGAAGCGGGCGTAATCCATCGAGAACCACTGGCGCAGCAGGGCGGCGTCCTTGGCCGGGTCCAGCGGGCGCAGCGCCAGGCCCTGGCCTTCGTCGTAGTGGCTGCGCGCCTGGCGGTCGATTTCGCCCAGAAAGGCGGATGTCATGGTGATCATGGCGGCTCCGGGGTCAGACGGTGGCGGCGCGATGCCCGTCCAGCATGGGCATCAGTTCAGGGGCGATGCTGCCGCGGCAGGCGGGCGCGGCTTGCGGCGCGCGGTGGGCCAGCACGCCATTGGCCGGCGGCCGGAATTCCTGCAAGGCGGTGCGCGGTTCGATCGCGTAATGCTCGTGCCCCGTCAGGTCGCGCAGGATCTGCGAATTGCGGTAGCAGCAGAATCCCAGGTCGGGGTTGGTCACCCCATGGCTGAGCAGGCCGCTGTTCTGTACGAAGATCTCGTTGCCGCCGTGGTCGATCGTGTAGTTGCGCGCAATCTGGTAGCCGCCGTCCTCGGCCCAGGCAATGCGGTCGTGGATCGGGTTGACGCACGCGGGAATGCTGCGGGCATAGCCGGTGGCCAGCACCAGCCCGTCGGTCGCGTGCGAAAACGGCTGGCCGGTATCGACGTGGCGGAATTCCAGCTGGTAGCGGCCGCTGGCGCGATCGTGACGGCTGGCGCGCAGTTCGGCGTTGGTCAACAGCGTGTAGCGCTTGTCGCCGTTGTGGATCTTCTCGTCCAGCAGGTCGTAGATCTGGTTGATCAGCGACGCGTTGATGCCCTTGTAGAGGCTGCTCTGTTCGGCCAGGATCTCGCGGCGGCGCGTTTCCGGCAGGTCGTAGAAATAGTTGGTGTAGTCCGGCGAGATCAGTTCCAGCGTGAGCTTGGTGTTCTCCATCTGGAAGAACCGCGGCGACCGCGTGATCCACGCCAGGCTGTAGTCGTGCTCGTCGCTGTCGCGCAGCAGGTCGTGGAACACCTCGGCCGCGCTCTGGCCGCTGCCGATCACGGTGATCGACGCGCGCCGCTGCAACTCGGTCTTGTGGCGCAGGTAATCGGCGCTATGGATGTACGGCGCCTCGCGCCGGTCGCAGCAGGAGGGCAGCACGGGGTGCGAGCCCAGACCCAGCACCAGCTTGCGGCAGCGGACCATGAAGCGTTCGCCGTTGACCGTGTGCTGGCCGGTCACCAGGTAGGTGTCGGTTTCCGGGTCGTGCAGCACGCTTTGCACGTCGCTGTTGAAGCGCAGGTTCGGCAGGCGGGCCGCCACCCATTTGCAATAGCGGTTGTACTCGGCGCGGGTCAGGTAGTGGTTCTCGCGCATGTAGTACGAGTAGATGCGACCGGTCTGCTTGCAGTAGTTCAGGTAGCTGTATTCGCTGCGCGGATCGGCCAGGCTGACCAGGTCCGCCAGAAACGGGTTCTGCAAGGTGGACGCCTCGATCAGCATGCCCGGATGCCAATCGAAGCCCGGCTTCTTGTCCAGGAACAGGGCGCGCACGCCGGGCAGCGGCGCCGACAGGCACGCCAGGCTGAGATTGAAGGGGCCTAGGCCGATCGCGACAAAGTCATAGATTTCACGGTTCATGATGGTTACGCCTTTTTGCGGAGTCTCTCGTTGCACGGACGATGCCCGGGGCAGGGCATACTCGGAACAGGGCCGGCTAATCAGGCGGAACGGGACGCGACCGACTCGTTGGGCCGTCGGTCCACTGCAAGCACAAAACATGTCCATCGCCGGTATTGCATGAATTGAACATCTGTATAGGTATGATTTTCATTTGCAATATAGACACTCTAGCAAATGGTTTTTGGGTGCGACGCATCGGCCGCCCCATGCAGGCGGCGCCCATATGCAGGGTGGCAAAGCGCATAGGGACACGGCCGACGGGCATATCGTTATGGCGTGAAAGCGACCCCGCACCAGGACAGGGCGCCGCACGAGGGTGCCGCGTGAACCTGCGCGGGTTATGCTTGCCGCCATGTCAGATACACGTCCCGTGCTCAGGCTGCGCGGTGTCTATAGCGAGCGCTTGTCGCCCGTCAGCCTGGACCTCGCGGCGGGCGAATGCGCCGCCATCACCGGCCCCTCGGGGTCGGGCAAATCGCTGCTGTTGCGCCAGGTCGCCGACCTGGACCCCGGCCATGGCGAAATCGAACTCGACGGCGCGCCGCGTTCCGGCATGCGCGGTTATCAATGGCGCCGCCAGGTGATCTACTGCCAGGCCGAGGCCGGCTGGTGGGACGACCGCGTTGCCCCGCACTTCACCGACCGCGCGCGGGCTGCCGAGCTGTTGCAGCGCATGGGCCTGGCCGCCGAGAAAATGGATGCGCTGGTGCAGGAGCTATCCACCGGCGAACGCCAACGTGCTGCCCTGGTGCGTGCCCTGTCGCTGTCGCCGCGCGCGCTGCTGCTGGACGAACCCACCGCCGCGCTCGATCCCGCCGCCACCGAATTGGTGGAAACCGAATTGCGCCGCTATCTGGACGGCGGCGCGGCCATCCTGATGGTCACGCACAACCCCGACCAGGCCCGGCGCATGGCCCGCCGTGGCTGGCGCATGGAGCAGGGCAGGCTGGAGCCGCAATGGACGTAATCAAACTGCAGGCTACCGACCTGATCATTGCCTCGCTGCTGGTGGTGCTGTCGGCCGGCATTTCGTTTGCGCTGCGCCTGAACCTGCAAAAGCAGGTGCTGTGGGCGGCGCTGCGCACCGTGGTGCAGTTGCTGCTGGTGGGCCACATCCTGCGCATCGTGTTCGCGCACGCGGCGCCCTGGCTGACCGCGCTGGTGGTGGCCGTGATGATGGCGCTGGCCGCCCGCGAGGTCGCCGCCCGGCCCAAGGCGCGCCTGGCCGGCCACGGCAACGGCTATGTCGGCACGCTGGCCGTGGTCGCCACCACCGTCATCACCGCGCTGTTCATCCTGTCGACCGCGCTGCGGCCCGAGCCCTGGTACGACCCGCGCTACACCATCGCCCTGGTCGGCATCGTGCTGGGCAGCGTGCTCAACGCCGCCAGCCTGGCGCTGGACGGCGTGCTGTCCGGCGTGCGCCGCGAAAAGCTCGCCATCGAAGCGCGCCTGTCGCTGGGCGCCACCGCGCACCAGGCCTTCGCCTCGCTGCTGCGCGAATCCGTGCGCCGCGGCATCGTGCCCAGCATCAACCAGATGTCGGCAGCCGGCATCATCACGCTGCCCGGCATCATGACCGGCCAGATCATCGCCGGCATGGACCCCATCGATGCCGCCAAGTACCAGATCCTGCTCATGTTCCTGCTCTGCGGCGCCAGCGGCATGGCCGCCATGGGCGCCGCCTACGGCGCCATGCGACGCCTGACGGACGAGCGCGGCCGGCTGCGGCTGGACCGCCTGAACGCGGACCATTGAGCGCCTGGGCTGGTCGGATCGACCGCCGGGCGCAATCGCCTCGCGGCTCGGATGTTGGCGGGGCGGCATTGTTGGCCGATTTGATGAAATATCAACGGGGCATCCTGCATAATGCGCCCCTGACATCAACGCCGGCTCCGCCGGCCCCGCACAGGAATTCGAATGAGTATTACCGAGATGTTCGCGTGGTTGACCAGCGAACAGGGCCTGATGGCCCTCTTGGCGCAGAACTGGGTGCTGGGCACCTGCATCATCGCCGCCATCATCTTCATCGAGACCGGCCTCGTCGTCATGCCGTTCCTGCCCGGTGATTCCCTGCTGTTCGCTGCCGGCGCCTTCCTGGGCCTGGCCGGCATCGATCCCATCGTGTCCATCGCCGCCATCACCGCGGCCGCCATCGCCGGCGACGCGCTCAACTACGCCATCGCTTCATACAGGTGGGGCCAGAAGCTCGCGCACAGTCGATGGGTCAAGCCCGACCACCTGGAACGGGCGCGGTCCTACTTCGCCCGCTACGGCGCCATGACCATCACCGTGGCGCGTTTCGTGCCCATCGTGCGCACCGTGGCCCCGTTCGTCGCCGGCCTGTCGCAGATGCCGCGCCACACGTTCTTTGCCTACAACATCGTCGGCGGCATCGTCTGGGTCGGCTCGATGATCCTGGCCGGCTACTGGCTGGGCTCCATCGCCTGGGTCCGCACCAACCTGCACTGGGTATCCGTCATCATCATCGGGCTGTCGTTGATACCGGTCGTGTGGCAGTGGCTGCATCTGCGCCGGGCGCGCAAGCTGGCGCAGCAGTCGTAAGAGGCGGATGCCGCCAGGGGCTTGCGCAGAGCGGCTGGGGTTCGAGAATCGGCTCTCACGGGGTGCGCAGGCGGGGACGACCCGGAGGTTTGGGCATGGAAAAAACCGGCGGCCCCGCAAGGGACCGCCCGCGTCCCTTAAATCCATCTTACGCTGCCCACCAAACGGGCCTATGGTTGGATTCGGGGGTTGGCACTATAATCAATA
>NZ_JCBANA010000062.1:0-43308 GCF_059760725.1 Achromobacter sp. 1014246743 | reverse complement strand
GAACCTGACGGTTCCGGGGGCTTTTTTTGGGCTTTCGAACGCTTCGCGGCGCCAAGCATCAGGCAATGCGCCGCGTCACTGGACGACCAATTCCACGCGGCGATTCCTGGCGCGGCCCGCTTCGGCGTCATTGGCCGCCACCGGCGCCAGCGAGGCCACGCCGCGCGGCGACAGGCGCGCGGCGGCAATCTTGTAGTCGGTTTCGAGCGCCTTGACCACGGCATCGGCGCGCTTTTGCGACAGCTCCAGGTTGCGCGCCAGGGTGCCCTGATTGTCGGTATGGCCCACCACGTAGACCTTCAGGTTGGCGTTGGCCTTGAGCAGCTTGCCCATCTCGTCCAGCGCCGCCCTGGATTCGGGCTTGACCTCGGCCTTGTCGGTATCGAAGTACACGCCGTAGACGGCCACGCGGCCCGATTCCGCCAGCGATTTCTGCATGGCGGCCATGTCCAGCACCTGGACCTGCCCGGTCTGCATGGGCTGGGTCTCGAGCACCTGCACGTAGACCGGCGTGATCTGGTTGGACGCGTCTTCCATCACGTCCAGGAACACATAGATGTCACCCGAGGGCGCTTCCTTTTTGGCCAGCACCACGTAGTACTTGCCGCCGAACGCGGCATCGCCCTGCCCGGTGGGGCGGACCTTGCCGCCGTTGTTGACGAACGCCTGGAAGTCGCGGCCGCACTGATCGTCGCCCTTGCATTCGAACACGGTCTTGAAGCCGCCCGACTGCAAGGCGCCCTGGTAGTTGCGATACACCTCGAGCGCCGACTTGTCGCCGCCGATGCGATACGAAATGCGGGTGACCTTGCCTTCGAGTTCCAGGACCTTGGCCGTCGCTTCCTCGGCAATCGGCTGGTTGGGCATGAAGGCTTCGTCGTAGTCCTTGCGTTCGTAGGCGCGGATCTCGGCACCCTTGAAACGCGTCAGCGCGGGATGGTCGCTCGACCCCGGCACGTCTTCGGCCCAGGCGGGCTGCGCGGCACCCAGGCACAGGGCGGCGATGGCCAGACTTGCGGATGCCACGATAGGCGCTTTCACGATCTTTATCTCCCCCGCCGGCAGCGCCGGCATGCGTCCAACACAAGGAAACGCCCGCGAAGGCGGGCGGCAGCCATTATGCATAGCCGCTCTGCCGTTTCCAACCCGCGGGGCGTAACAAGGCGTAGAGGCGCCGAGCCGCTGCGCCACTCGGCGGCTGGGCGCACGCCAGGCCCTAGTCGAACGCGTAGGCGTCCATCGCCAGCGCGCCATACGAAATTTCGTCGGTCAGCCGCGTGGCCTGGTCACCGCCCGCCCCCAATGCAACGTACAGCGGCATCAGGTGATCGTCGTGCGGATGCGCCTGTGCCGCGCCCGGCGCCTGCGCCTGCCAATCCAGCAGCGCCGGCACGTCATGGGCAGCCAGGTGGCGCGCGTACCAATCCTGGAATGCCGGTACATAAGGCACGGGCGGCGCGTCCTGCGGCATGCGCACGTCGCGCAGGTTGTGCGTCAGCGAGCCCGACCCGATGATCAGGATGTCCTCGTCGCGCAGCGGCGCCAGGGCGCGGCCCAGTTCGAACTGGGCCGCCGCGTCGCGGCCCATGTCCAGCGACAGCTGCACCACCGGCACGTCCACGTCGGGGTACAGGTAGCGCAGCGGCACCCAGGCGCCGTGGTCCAGCGGCCGGCGCGGATCGCGATCGGCGGCAATGCCCGATTCGGCCAGCAGACGCTGGACCCGCGCGGCCAGTTCGGGCGAACCGGGCGCGGCGTACTGCAGCGTATAGAGCTCGGGCGGAAAGCCGCCGAAGTCGTGCCACGCCACCTGCTGGTCGCGGGTGGACAGGGCCAGGCCATGGCCCATCCAGTGGGGCGAAACCACCAGGATGCCGCGGGGCTTGCGCCCCTGGGCCTGGCTCCAGGCGGCCAGCGCGGGGCCGGTCAAGCCGGGCTCCACGGCAAGCATGGGAGAACCATGGGAAACGAACAGCGTAGGCCAACGCATGGCGGTGACTCCAGAAAATCATGTCGATGCAAACATTGTCGGTCGATTGAGTTCGGCAATAAACCCCCGCCAAAGGGATAATCTGTTGCCCGATCAGCATCAATGCGGCTGGGAGATGCCCGCCTGCGGCGGCGGGACGCGCATCGCCACCGCGCCCGCCTCGCCCGCTGCCGGCCTTGCCACGCGTTGCGGCTGCCCGCGACCGTGGCGGGCGTTAAACTACGTCGTTACACACTTACTGGACGCCCCCGAAGTTATGGCCCGATCCCGCAGCCAATCCACTCCCCGCATGAACCGCGATGCCACCCGCCTGGTCACCCTTGCCCAGTCGCTCAACCGTTCGGGCAGCCGCGTTGAAGACGTGTTCTGGGAGAACCAGCTTGGCGAAGCGATTCCGAAGCTGCTCAAGGCAGGCCAGGACGCCCCGTTGGAGGCCGCCCTGGACCACCTCGCCCAAAGCGACGTGGGCGCCTACGAAGTCCTGATCGAACAGGCCGAAACCCTGTCCGAATCGATGAAGCTCGAAAAAAACGGCGTGCGCTACGACGTCCTGCTGATCGTCGCCCCCATCGTGGCCTGGACCCGCTACGCCATTCCCACCGGCGCCGTGTCCGCCAGCGCCCAGCAGGCGCTGCTGGCCCAGTTGCACGGCCACGTGCTGTCCAGCCAGGCCCGCACGGCGCTGATGCCCTGGCTGGTCAGCGTCGACCAGATGCCGCGCACCTTCTCCGAGACCTGGCAGTGGCTGCAACGCCTGGGCGCGCAGGCGCTGGGCGCGGAAACCACCAAACCCACGCTGAACACCGAAGTCGAAACCGCCAACATGCTGGCCGACACGCGCTACATCGTGGCCGCGGTGGCCGTGCCGGAATTCGCGCCCGTCTTCCGTTGGCAGGAACAGATCGGCGAGGCCGACGCCAGCCGCGACGCCTGCCAGGAACAATGGGCCGCCCAGGCCCAGCCCACGCTGGCCAGCCTGTTGCCCGGCTGCGGCTTCGAATCGCTGCTGCCCGACGCCTACTACGTCAGCAACCGCGAAGCCGACCGCCGCGTGCGGCCGCTGTCGTTGCGTGCCGCCATCAGCTGGCTCGAAGGCGCCGTCAGCCTCGAAGCCTCGCAACTGCGTGCGGTGGTGGCCGGCTGCGGCGAAAGCCGCATCGACGAATACCGCATCAGCTTCACGGCGCGCAACAGCAATGACGTCTACTACGGCTGCGTCTGGCCCCTGTACGGCCGCGAAGAAGACCTGCCCGGCGACGAAGGCCAGCCCGACGTGGTCGACGACATCGCGGCACTGCTCAAGGAATACGGCGTGAACGACGTACGCCGCATTCCCGGCGTGCTGCCGCCGGAATACTGCGAGGACTGCGGCGCGCCCTACTTCCCCAATCCCCTGGGCGAACTGGTGCACGCCGAACTGCCCGAGGACGCCGAGGCCGCCCCCGCCAAGTTCCACTGAGGGGCGCCGATGCAAGCAGACATCTTCTGCCGGGTCGTCGACAACTACGGCGACATCGGCGTCTGCTGGCGCCTGGCGCGCCGCCTGGCGCACGGTTGCGGCTGGGATGTCCGCCTGTGGGTCGACGACCTGGCCAGCTTTGCCCGCATCCAACCCGGCATCGCCGCGGGCCTGGCGCGCCAGGCCTGCCAGGGCATCGACATCGTGCAATGGTCCGACACACCCGACCCGGCGCTGGCGGCCCGCGACGTCGTGATCGAGGCCTTTGCCTGCGATCCCCCGGCCGGGTTCCTGGACAGCATGCGGCGCACCCACCCGGTCTGGATCAACCTGGAATACCTCAGCGCCGAAGCCTGGGTCGAAAGCTGCCATGGCCTGCCGTCGCAGCGCCCCGACGGGCTGGTGAAGCATTTCTTCTTTCCCGGATTCACGCCGGCCACCGGCGGTCTGCTGCGCGAGCCCGCCCTGTCGGCCGAACGCAACGCTTTCCAGGCCGATCCCGGCGCGCAGGACGCCTTTCTGCGCGGCTTGGGCGTACCGGAAACACTGCTCTCGCAACGGCGCATGGGCGCGCGCACGGTGTCCCTGTTTTGCTACCCCAGCGCCCCCATCGACGGCCTGGTCCAGGCCCTGGCCGACGACCCGCAAGCCACCGTGCTGCTGGCGCCCCAAGGCGTGGCACCAGGCCTGGAAGCCGCCTGCGCGCGGCCCGGCGGCCCGGCCGTGGCGCGGCTGCCCTTCGTGGCCCAGCCCGACTACGACCGCGTGCTCTGGTGCGCCGACCTGAATTTCGTGCGCGGCGAAGACTCGTTCGTGCGCGCCGCCTGGGCCGCCCGCCCGCTGGTCTGGCAGATCTATCCCCAGGAAGAGAACATCCACCTGGAAAAGCTCGAGGCCTGGCTGGCCCGCTATCCGGCCCCGGATACCGCCGCGGCCCTGATCCGCGCCTGGAACCAGCCCGGCGACGCGGCCTGCGCCGCCCACGCCCTGGCCGGCGCCCTGGCTCCCGCCGCCTGGCAGGCCTGGATGCAACGTGCCCGCGACTGGGACGCCGCACAGGCCCTGCAGCCGGATCTGGCGGAAATTCTGGCTGGATTTTGCGCAGAGTTGGCCAAGAAACGTTAGAATAGAGAGTTTTCTGAGTCGCCCAGGAATTACCGGGCCTCAACTATGTCGCCTCCCGGGGTGTGCATGAAGCCGAGAACGCTGGCCTATTTGTGCGGCTGTCGCCGTCGACACGTCAACCAACGTGATGGACACGCGGGCCCTGCAAAGGGGCGTTGCGGCTTTTTGCTAGCACGGCGAGTGCACCCATCCCCCCGGAGTTTTATCGATGAAAACCGCTCAGGAATTGCGAGTCGGCAACGTGGTCATGGTCGGCAAGGACCCCCTCGTGGTCCAGAAGGCCGAATACAACAAGTCCGGCCGTAACGCCGCCGTCGTGAAGCTGAAGTTCAAGAACCTCTTGACCGCCTCGGCCAGCGAATCGGTCTACAAGGCCGACGAAAAGTTCGAAGTCGTCCAACTGGATCGCAAGGAGTGCACCTACTCCTACTTCGGCGACCCGATGTACGTCTTCATGGACGAAGAGTACAACCAGTACGAAATCGAAGCCGAAAGCATGGGCGATGCCCTGAACTACCTGGAAGAAGCGATGCCCGTGGAAGTGGTCTTCTACGACGGCCGCGCCATCTCGGTGGAACTGCCCACGACCATCGTCCGCGAAATCACCTACACCGAACCGGCCGTCCGCGGCGACACGTCGGGCAAGGTGACCAAGCCGGCCAAGATCAACACCGGCTACGAACTGAACGTGCCGCTGTTCTGCGCCATCGGCGACAAGATCGAAATCGACACCCGCACGAACGAATACCGCAGCCGCGTCAACAACTAAGCCGACAGCAGGTGCAAAAAAGCGCCAGCCCTAACGGGTCTGGCGCTTTTTTATGCCCGGCCGCCCGAAGGCCGGGCAGGCCCCACGGGGGGCAGCAAGCGCGCAGCGCGCGGCGTGGGGGCCCACATTTATTGCAGTCGATCGTCGTCCAGGAAATCCGGCACGGCCATGACGTCGATGCCGTCTTGGGCCAGCGCCTCGCGCTCTTCGGGCGTGGCGGTGCCGCGGATGGGGCGCTCGTCGGCATCGCCCTCGTGGATGCGGCGGGCTTCCTCGGCAAAGCGCGGACCGACGTTTTCGGTGTTGCGCAGCAACGCCCTGACCTGCCGCATGACCACCGCCTGCAAGGCCGACATCTTTTCGGCTTCCGATGCGCCCGCCGACGGCGCCGGCGGCGTGGCCGGCGCATGCAGGTGCGCCACGTTCAGTCGCGGCGCGGACAGGCGCTTGGTAATGTTGGCGGATGCACAGACGGGGCACGACACCAGGCCTCGCGCCTGCTGCGCGTCATAGTCTTCGTGCGAACCGAACCAGCCTTCGAAAATGTGGCCGTGCTCGCACTGGAGGTCGAAAACTTTGAGAGCCATGACTGGAATATGGGGGTTAGCCGCCAGAATACAAGAAAGCCCTGGCGCCGGCCTCACGGCCATGCCGCCGACGGGGTTTTGGCCGATTCAAAGAAAAAGCGGGCCCGCGGGCCCGCTTTCGCCTGCGCCAAGGCGCTGACCTGTCCTGGCCTACTTGCCGCGCCTGGGGGCCGCGGCGGGTTGGCCGATCTGCGCCTGCTGGGCTTGCAGGGCGTCGATCTGGCGTTGCAGGTCACGCAGTTGCTGGCGGACGTCCTTTTGCTGGTCAGCCAAGGCCGTGGCTTCCTGGCGCGACTGTTCCTGGCGGGCGGCGACCTGTTCTTCCTGCTGCATGCGCAGCGTACGGTCGGCCTGCAGCGTGCTCAGTTCGGCGTTGCGGCTGGCCAGGAGCTTTTCAGCGTGGGTGTATTCAGCCTGCAGCTTGATGCGCTTGATGTCCACTTCGGCCAGGTCGGCCGACTGGGCGACAAAGGCCCGGTACGTGGCTTCGGCCTGCTTGTCCGACTTGGTCTTGAGCACGCGCCAGAAATCCTTCTGCTGGAACAGGGCCACGTAGTAGGTCAGATCGTCCGGCTTGAACAGCAGGCTGGCGCCGTACGTGCCGTTATAGCTCGTACGCAGCTCGGAAACCTGGCGGTTCTGGATCAACCCCTGCAGCTCGGCCACCGTCGACGACGGGCGCGCGGCAGGCGCCGGCGCGGGCGGGGTCACCGGCGTGGAAGCGGCCTGCTTGTCCTCGACCTGCTGGACCGTGGGCCGCGGGGGTTCGGATTGCGCGCTGGCGCATGCGGCCAGGCCGGACAGGGCCGTGCCCAGCAGCGCCATGCGCGCAGCGGCACGGATAAAGTGGACGTTCATGCCTTCCCCAAAAAAATCGTTGCGGAACTATAGCAATTTATTTCGCTTGCGGCAGACGCACTTACATAGCACGCCCGGATAATGTCGTGCGCTAAGGGGGATTCCCTATTGCGCGTTATAGGGCGGCCCGAAAACCGCCGTGGAAAAACCCTTGCATACTGCGCCCCATACTGTCGTCAGGACGCTTCGATAATGCCGTCGGCAGTTTCACCCTGACCGCCGCCCAAATGCAATTTGCGCATTTTTTCCCATAACACCTTGCGGCTGATGCCCAGGGTATTGGCGGTATCCTGCCGCCGCCAGCCATTCACATCCAGCGCAGCCAGGATGCGGGCGCGCTCGGCGCGCTCGGCGTCGGTGAATACCGGCGGCTCGCACTGGGTATTGGCGCCCGCGCCGCCCAGCGCGCCCGAGGCCCGCAGCGGCTCGGCCAACTGATCGAAAATACGTTCGATACGCGGCTGGTCCCAGGCCTTGAACTGGCGCCGTACGATCGCCACGCGCTCGGCGACGTTGGACAGTTCGCGCACATTGCCCGCATACCGCGTGCGCGCCACGCGCTCGATCAGCCAGGGTGGCGGCTCGCCTTCACACCCCATGCGTTCGAGCAGGCCGCGGAAAATCGCCGCTTTTTCCTCGGGGCCGCGCTGCTCCAGGTTGGGAATGCGCAACTCAATGACGGCCAGCCGGTAATACAGGTCGGCGCGGAACTCGTCCTGCCCCACCAGCACCCGCAGGTCCTTGTTGGTGGCGGCCACCAGGCGGAAATCGACCGGAATCTCCACCGTCGAACCCAGACGGGTCACGGCGCTCTGCTCCAGTACGCGCAGCAGCTTGACCTGCTGGTACAGCGGCAAGTCACCGATTTCGTCCAGGAACAGCGTGCCCCCGTTGGCCTGCTCGAAATACCCTTTGTGTGCCCCCACCGCGCCGGTGAACGCGCCCTTGGCATGGCCGAAGAAATGCGCCTCGAACAGGCCTTCGGGAATGGCGCCGCAATTGACCGCCACGAACGGCCCGTCGGACCAGGCCGCATGGTCGTGCAAGAGCCGCGCGATGCGTTCCTTGCCCACGCCGGTCTCGCCATGGATCAGGGCATTGCTGCGGCAGTCGGCAAACATGTCGGCTTCGGCCAGCAGCGCCCGCATCGGTTCGGACACCGCGATCAGCGGCTGCTCGCGCCGCGGCGCAGACCGGTTGACCTGGTCCAGGGTGCCCAGCAGTTCGAACAGCAGCTTGCGCAGGTCGGTGGTGGTGAAGGCCAGCGGCAACGTGTAAGAGTATTCGGGCGGGTAATAGCGGGGATCGCGGCCGCGGGCCTCGGACGCCACCCAGATGACCGGCATCGCCTGCACCGACAGCCAGTCGTAGCCGCTGAAGCGGTTATCGCCCATGACCGACACCGACACCAGCGCAACAGCCGGCCGGGTCGGATCCCGCGGCGGCGGAAAGGCCGTGCCGGCGTCCGCACGCACCAGCGACACGTCCATGCCCGCCAGGCAGCGCTCGGCGCGGCTGGCGATATCGGACGTGCCCTCCCAGACATACACGTCGAATTCTTCGCGCGAGAATTTCTGGGTCATGGCGACCACCGCGCCGGCCAGGGTTGGGCAGGGTTCAAGAGCTTCATCATCAATACACCAGACGGGGCTTGCCGCAGTCCACGGACAGCAGCGATACATCGGTTTGGCCGACGCTCAGGCCAAGCATGTCAAGCAATTGCTGCAGCAGGGTCGACAGCATGCCCAGCAGCGGCTGCAGCAACGCCACCACGATCGACAGCACGCCGCCGACCTGGTTGCCGCCGCTGAGCGCCAGCGACGACACCGCGTTGACGCGGCATTGGCGGATGGCGTCGGGCACGATCGCCAGCGAGCAGGTCAGGTCGCTCAAGGGCGCCAGCAGCAGCGAATTCAGGATATTGCCCACCAGTTGCAAGGTCCCGCCCAGCACACCGGTCAGGCCGCCGGTGGACAGGCGCTGTCCCAGCTGGTTCAGGGCGGTGGTCGACCATTGCATGTCGTTGACCACCTGCGAGATCGATTTGCCGGGGTTGTTGCCGCCGCCGCCCACCAGATCGGTGGCCAGGCCCGTGCGCTGCTCGGGCGTCAACGGCGTGCCGGTGCCCACCAGGTCGCCCAGGATGCCGCCGATCAGGGCATCGGACAGGTTCGACGCCAGCGCGCCCAGGTTGATGGACGTGGCGTTGACGGTGGCGGTGGAATTGGGCGAAGGCGGCTGGGTCAGCGTCACCGACACCGGCGCGGTCGAATTGAAGACCGGCAACGTCACCTTGGCGGTCAGCGGCAAAATGCCCAGCACGTTGAGCACCTGGTAGCGCTGGATGGCGGCGAAGGAACTGGGTTGGCAGCTGTTGGTGATGGACAGGAAATTGGCCTGCACGTTGTCGACGGCGGACGACATGCCCGGGAACTTGCCCAGGCAGATGTTGGCCACCGACGAGGTGACATCGATGGTGGCCTGCTGCTGCGTCAGCGGGGCCTGGCACAGCTTGGACACGGTGCCGGTCGATTGCGCCACGTCGATGATGACGGGCAGGTCGACCTTGGTGCCCAGCGTATTGGCCAATAGCGGCCCCAACAGGGGGATGTTGCTGGTGTTGGCGCGCAGGTACACGCGGATGCCGGCGCTGGTGGCCTGCGTGCCCACCCCGCCCACGCCGATGGTCGGCGGCTCGACGATGCGCACTTGCGACTGCACGCCCAGCAACGGCACGTTCAGGCCGAGGTTGACCAGGTTCTGGCCGTTGGCGATGACCAGCGCGGTCTCCAGCACGTTGAGCGCGTTGATGTTGGCCTGCAAGGCCGAGTTGATGTCGCCGCCCACCACGTTCAGGTCCAGCACGCCGCCGTCGCCGAACAGCTTGACGGGCAGGTTCACCGGCATCACGTTCAGCACCACGTTGATGGCGTTGCTCAGCAGGCCCAGGCTGGCGCCGGCGGTGTTGCCGGCCTTGTTCATGACGGTCAGCGTCGCCTGCAGCAACTGGCCCAGCGTCAGGTTGTTCAGGGCCGCCAGCTGTGCGGGCGTGCCCACGCCGGTGGCCACCGACACCGGCAGGCCCAGCGCTTCCAGCAGGCCGGACGGGGTGATGTTGACGGTGGCAAGACCCGCCGCATCCAGGATGTCCAGCTGCGCAGGCGAAGCCCCCACGGTCGACAGCAGTTGCGACAGCAGGCCGCCCTTCTGCAACCGCAAAAGGCGCGAGCCCACGGTGAAGACCGCCACCGGCTGCGTGCTGGCCGCCACCGACACCACCTGCACCGCCGTGCCGCCCGACGTGCTGCCGGAAAAGCCGGGAATGAGGCTGGTCAGGGTCTTGCTGATGGTGATGCGCAGCGCGTTGGGCACCTGCCCGCTGGCCGGATCGAACACATACATGCCGGTGGGATCGGCGCGGGTGTTGTCCCACACCTTGCATTCCACCGTCACGTCGCCCGCGGCAAACGTGTCCAGGATATTCGGTACGTTGGCCAGCACGGCGGTGCGCCCGGCCGCCTGCGCCCGCGTGCAATCGGCGGGCGCGCCCATGCCCAGCACCTGCACCGCCGACAAGGCGGCCAGGTCCGAGGCCTTCTGCATTTCCCGCTTCATGTAATAGGCATAGCCCAGCTGGGCGACGCCCAGCAGCACCAGGCCGACGATGACCGCGAACACGATGGCCACCGTCATGCTGCCACGCTGCCGCAGGGGAGACGCAGGACACGAAGAAGGGGCTGGCATGATCGCGACTCCGGGACGGAAGAACGCTAGTTGGTGTTGTTGGTCTGCACGCGCTTGGTGAACCACTCGGGGATCGGCCGGGTGAAGCTGTCCACGTAGCGGTTCCAGGCGGCGGTCGACACCGGGCCCAGCACGGGCAATGCCGCACCCGCGCGGCGGCCGTCGGCCTGGGCGGCCAGCAGGCCGCGCGTGATGTCGCCGAAGGCTTCCGGCGCCTCGGCGGCTTGCGGGGCGGCCTGGGGCGCGGGCTGCGGCATCGGCGTCTGCACCTGCTGCACCACCGGGCGCGACGGCATCTGGCCGGCAGGCGCAGCGGCCGCCGGGGCCGCGGGCACCGGCGTGGCCTGGGCCGCGCCGCCCCCGGTCATGCTGCCGGTCAGGGGCGCGTTCGACTGCGCATGGCCGGCCGCGGGCGCAAGCGCCGTCAGGACCAGCGCCAGCGAAAACGGAGCAAAAGCTAGGGTTCGAGACATGGCTAGGGTTCCTGGAGTCGGTTAACGCATGATGGGCCCGTTGCCCAGTCTGTCCATCAAGGGGCTCATGACCGGCAGCACGATGCCTTCGCCACGGGACACCCGGGTCGCCTGCGTATCGGCGCCCGCCGCCGCCCCGGCCGTGGGCGCGGCGGCCAGCGGCGCCGCCGTCTGGCTGCGGATCTCGGAAGCCAGGCGCAGCACCTGGCTGCGCGCCTCGTCACTGAGCTGGGCGCGGTCCATCACGTTCCTGGCGCGCACCGGTTCGCCTTCCACCAGCAGCAGCAAGGCCAGGTTGGCCAGCACTTTGCTGCTCTCGGGCGCCAGTTCGGCCGCCTGCCCCAAGGGCACGCGGGCGCCGGCGGGATCCCCGGCGCGCAGACGCGCAAAGCCCAGGTCGCCCAGGATGCGCGGGTCCATCGGCGACAGCTTGGCGGCGCGCGCGAAATCGTCGGCCGCCTGTTCGAACTGGCCGCGCGAACCGGCGATCAGCCCCAGGCCATGCCAGCCGTCGGCGGCCTGGGCGGTGCCCAGCAATGCGCGGTAGGCCTGTTCGCTGGACGCCGTCTGCCCGGTCTGTCGCAACGCTTCGGCCCGCATGACCGCCACGCGCGGATCGTTGCCGAACTTCTGCTGGAACGCCTCGATATAGGCCAGCGAGGCGAAATAGCGTTCCTGGCGCTGCGACTCGGCGATCATCGACAGCATCATCTCCGGCTCGGCGGGCTTGCGCCGGTTCTCGGCCTCGTCCTCGCGCTGGCGCATCAGGGCCTGTTCCTGCTGCTGTTGCTGGATCAGTTGCCAGGCGGTTTCCGCGTTGTTGCTCTGGCATCCGGCCAGGCTTCCTGCGCCCACGACGACGGCCGCCGCCAGGGTCCAACGCCATGCGCGTCCCGCGCTTTCCATACCGCCTGCCATCACATGCCCCCCATGCGCGACAAACCGCGCAATACCGCAACAAACCCCGCCCCGCCCGTCACGATCAACAGCGCCGGCAACAAGGTCACGATCATGACCGCCGTCATCTTGACGGTGGTCTTGCCCACTTTTTCCTTCAATTCCAGCCGCCGCTTCTCGCGCAGCCGTTCACCGAAACGATTCAGCGGCTCCTGCACCGCGCCGCCGTGCTGGTCCACCTGGGCGATCAGGCGGCAGATGGCCGACAGGTCGTCGTTGTCAAAGCCGCCCGCCAGCCGCGCCAGCGATTGCTCGCGGGTACGTCCGCGCACATACAGTTCGGACGCCAGCCGCAGTTCGTAGGCCAGCACCGGCATCACCTGGTCGAACTCCTTGATCAGCACTTGCAGGCTCTGGTCGATCGACAGTCCCACCCCTTGCAACAGCCGCAACAGGTCGATCAAGAGCGGCAGCTCATTGGCCGCCTGCTTGCGACGCCGCGACAGGCGCCGGCGCACGAACCACTTGGGCAGCATGTAGCCGATGGCAAAGCCGAAGAAGGCCGCCACGAACAGGCCCAGCGACGAATCGCTGATCTTGCGGCCCAGGTCCAGCGCCACCGCTGCCGCCGGCAACAGCAGCGCCAGCGTGAAGCGCGCCACGATGAAACGCAGTCGGGCCGTGGCCGGGTTCTCGTAACCCGCCATGTCCACCAGCTTGCGGTCCTCGCCGGCCAGCAGGGCTTCGGCGAAGCGGCCTTCGCTCAGGCGCTTGCCGAACGAGTCGGCCGCACGCGTGGCCGCGGCCAGCCTGCCCTGCCCGCCCTCGGGCGCCATGGCGGCGGCCTTGGCGCGGCCCTCGCGCGTGGCCAGCGCCTGGTCCACCACCTGCCGGCTGCGGTCCTGCCCGCGCAGGCGGCGCGTCATGCTCAGGCCCAGGATCAGCATGGCGGCAGCCACCAGCATCAGCGCCACCGCCAGCACGGTCGAGACATTCCAGGATTGAAGGGCTTGCATCCTCGGCGTCCTCAAATGGCCTTGGCCATGCGATACAGGATGTACGAGCCGGCCAATTGCAGGCCCACCGCGGTCATCAGCATCTTGAAGCCCAGGGGATCGACCCACAGGCCCATGAACAGGTCGTTGTTGGCCACCATGATGAAGCCGGCGATGCCCAAGGGCAGCAACGCCAGGATCCAGGCCGACAGGCGGATTTCGGCCGAACTGGCCGTCAATTCGGCGCGGGCCTGGCCGATGTCGCGCATGAACGCGGCCATGCGTTCCAGCACCTGGTCGCTGCGGCCGCCAAAGCGCAGCGCGACCGACACCACCGCCGCCACCATGTACAGTTCTTTCATGTCGTACTGGCGCGATACCTGCACCAGCGCCGCGTCCAGCTCCTTGGCCGAACGGCTCAGCGCCGCCGCGGTCTCGACCACTTCGCGCAGCGGCTCGTCGGTGGTGGCGGCCGCCGTCTGGAAGGCCGACGCCATGCTGTTGCCGATGGTGACCAGGCGCACGATGTTGTCCAGGAAGGCGGGCAGTTGCGACACCCGGCGCCGCTGCCGCCGGTCCGCACGCAGCCACAGCAGGAAGTACGCGAACACCGACAGCAGCACCAGCGCCACCACGCCCGACAGCCATCCCAGAAACAACCACGCCAAGAGCGCCCCCACCAAGATGGGCAGGATCAGCTTGGCGTAAAAGGCCGGGCTCTGGCGCACGCCGCCTTGCAACAGCAGCATGTCCCAGCGCGAAAAACCGCTGCGCAGGGCGCGCGCGCCTTGCGCGAACGGCAACTTGCCCGTGACCGGCGCGCCGCGGCTGCGCCGCAGTTGATCTTCCAGGAAGGCCGAGCTGGCCGCGCGGCGCGCGCCGCTATTGGCGTGACGCCACAGCAATACCGCCGCCACCGCGAACAGCAGCGCCAAGCCTCCGAAGACGGCCGCTTGCAGCATCAGCGCCTCCTGCTCCAGAAGCCCCCGCCCCCGCCATCCGGTTCGCCCGGCGTCGGTTCGGCGGGGCGCTGCTCATTGCGCATCTTCGCAAGCTTGGGAGTGTGCGGATGGATGCCCAGCCAATTCCAGCGGTCCTTCTCCTCGCCTTCCGGCGTGGCGAAGGTTTCGTGGCGATACAGTTCCTGGGTCGAGATCACGCTGTCGCCCATGCCGGTGACTTCGGTCACCGACAGCACCCGGCGCTTGCCGTTGGACAGGCGTCCGATCTGCACGATGAAATCCAACGCACTGGCGATCTGGCGCCGCAGGCTGTCCTCGCTGCCCTGAAAGCCCGCAAAGCCGGCCAGCATCTCGATCCGGTACAGGCATTCGCGCGGCGAGTTGGCGTGGATGGTGGCCATCGACCCTTCATGGCCAGTGTTCATGGCCTGCAGCATGTCCATGACCTCGGCGCCGCGCACTTCGCCCACCACCACGCGGTCCGGCCGCATGCGCAGGCTGTTGCGGATCAGTTCACGGATGCTGACGGCGCCACTGCCGTCAAAACCGCCCTGGCGCGATTCCAGGCGCACCACGTGCGGGTGGTTCAGCGACAGTTCCGCCGTGTCTTCCACCGTCACCACGCGTTCGGTCTCGGGGATGAAGAACGCCATCGCGTTCAGCAGCGAGGTCTTGCCCGAGCTGGTGCCGCCCGACACCAGGATGTTGCAGCGGTTCTTGACCGCCTCGTGCAGCAGGCGGTAGATCTCTTCGTCGAAGGTGCCCAGCGTCAGGAGATCGGCCGGCTTGAGGGGGTCCTGGCGGAATTTGCGGATCGAGACCATCGGCCCGTCCACGGCCAGCGGCTCGATCACCACGTTCAGGCGGCCGCCGTCGGGCAGCCGCGCATCCACCATGGGGCTGGATTCATCCAGCCGGCGGCCGATCGGCGCCAGGATGCGCCGCACGATGCGCAGCACGTGCTGGTTGTCGGTAAAGCGCAGCGTCTCGCGCGCCAGCACGCCGCGGCGGGACACGAACACGTTGTCGTAGCCGTTGATCAGGATGTCTTCGACGGCCGGATCGGCCAGCAGGTCCTCCAGCGGCCCCAGCCCGGCCAGTTCCTTGGTCAGGGCCTCGGCGATCTGCCGCATTTCGCCTTCATTGATGGGCACCCGGCGCAAGCGCACGAAGCTTGCCACCTCGATATCCACGAACTCCTGGATGGCCGAGCGCGCCCACCTGCCGAATTCCGCGCCCAGCTCTTCGATGCGGGAAAGCAGGTGCTCGTAGGCCGCCGTCTTGACTTCCTGGAAGCGGTTGGAGGACGCAAAGCCCTTGTCGCCATCGCCGCCGAACTCTATGGTCGCTGTCATGATCATGTCGGATTCCGCCGCCGTCCGTTACTCGACCACCATGCGGCGGTGCACGCCAGGCAGCCACGTGGCCAGCCAGCTTGCCCGGCCGCCCGGTGTGTTTTCTTCCGCGCTCAGCTTCTCGGCCAGCGCCTGGACCGCGCGGACGTAGACGTCGCGCTCGGCTTCCTCGTGCAGCAAATGGCCCTGGTTGGTGCACACCATCAGCGCCAGCGTGCGGTCCGGCAAGGTGCCGACCAAATCAAGCTGGAAGCGTTCGGCGATCTGCTGCGCCGTCATGCCGTAGCGCTCGTCGTAGCGGTTCACGATCAGGCCCAGGCTGCGGCGGTCCACGTGCAGTTGTTCCAGTTCCTGCAGCAGACCGGCCAGCGATACCAGCGCGCCCACGCTCTGGTCGGTGACGATCCAGTTCTGCTGCGAGGCGCGCGCCAGGCCCGCGACGAATTCAGGATTCGTAAAGCCGCCCGAGTCCGCCACCACCACGCCGAAATGCTGGCGCATGCGTTCGAACACCAACAGCGAATCGGACTGCGACACGTCGCGCATCTGGCTCAGGTCGCGCGGCAGCGCCAGCACGCTCAGGCCGTTGGTGGTGTGCGCCATGGCCGAACTGAGCAGGGTGGAATCCAGGCGGCGAAGATTGCGCGCGGCCTCGGCGAAGTCGAAATCGCTGCCGATGTTCAGGTACAGCTGGCAGTCGCCGACGGGCCAGCCCAGGTCCATCAGCGCCACCCGGCTGCTCAGCGGCAGGTGGCTGCCGGTGTCGGCCGCCGGTTTGGCGGCCTTGGCGCCGGAGGCCGACGCCCGCACGCCGTGCATGTGCTTGAGGCGATCCTGCACCATGCCGGCCAGGTGCACGGCCAAGGTGCTGGTGCCCACGCCCGGACGCGCCCCCAGCAGCAGCACGCTGCGACGCGAGCCATCCATCCGCGCCCCGCCCGCCGGCACGTCCAGCAGGCGCTGCACCACGTCCTTGACCTCTTGCGGGGCCACGGTGGGATCGACAAAATCGCTGACGCCCGCCCGCAAGGCCGCGATGGCGCCCTCGGGCTGGCTCAGCAGCCCCACGGCCACGCGCGGAATCGTCGGCGCAATGCGCGCCAGCAAACGCGCCAATTCGGCCGACTTGAACAGCTTGCCCGGCTCGTCCTCGCTCAATGTGAAATCCAGGAACACCACCTGCGGCTCGATCTCGGTCAGGCGGCGGCCCAGCTCTTCGACGCCGGGCACTTCCTGGGTCAACATGCCCATGTCGCCCAGCGCCTGCCCGAGCTGCGCGGCCACGCCGTCGCCCTTTGAACAAAACAGAAACCGGTTGCCGTTTTGCAAACCCACCCACTCCCTGGCATGTGTCTTCATATTGCTCACCGTGAAAAGCCCGGCATTTGCTGACCGCCCATGGGACCCATCAGGTAGTAGCCCCAAGCGTTGAACGCAGTGTCGGTCGCTTCCTGCCTGGCCCCGGGCAGCGGCAATGTCACGCCGCGTGCAATGGGCCGCACCAGACGCGGCGTCACCACGATGACCAGCTCGGTGTCCTCCTGGGTGTAGTCCACGCTGCGGAAGAACGACCCGATGATGGGCAGGTCGCCCAGCATCGGCACTTTAGTGACCAGCGCCCTGGTCTGGCGCGAGACCAGGCCGCTGATCACGAAGCTCTCGCCATCGCCCAGTTCGACCGTGGTGTCGGCGCGGCGGGTGCGCAGCGCCGGGATTCTCGTGCCGAAGCCGTCACCGCTTCCGTTCGGAATGATGACGGCATTGGCGTAGTCCAGCTCGCTGGCCTCGGGCGCCACCTTCAGTGCGATCCGGTCGCGCGACAGCACGGTCGGCGTCACTGTCAGGCCGATACCGAAGGGCTTGAACGTCACCGTGGTCGTGCCCAGGCCGCCGGCCTCGGGAATCGGCAGCTCGCCGCCCGCCAGGAAGCTGGCGCTTTGCCCGGTCAGCGCCACCAGCGTGGGCTCGGCCAGCACCCGCGCCATGCCGTTGTTCTGCAAGAGGCGCAGGCGGGCGCTGAAATTATTGGAGTCGTAGAACAGCGAAAACCCCGAGTCCAGCGCGGCGGTCCTGAAACCGAGCTCCCCGCCAAGCGATTGGGGCGAGGTGGAACTGATGCCGCCCCAGGGGCCGGTGCGGCCGGCAAAGCTGATGCCGGCCTGCTTCATGACCGAGCGCGACACCTCGACCACCTTGACTTCCACCTGCACCACGCCGCCGGTGCCGGCGGTGGAGACATCGACGACGTTCTTGTCGCCCACGGCGGCGCCCGCGGCGGCCACCGACGCCTGATGCGACAACGGCGACTCCGCCTGGCCCGACACCACGGCCCGGTCGCCCGCCACGTCGATATTGGCGCCGCCGGCCGCCCCGCGTCCGGCCAGCACCTGCTGCACCGTGCCGGCCACGCGCACAGTCCAGAGCTGCGGCGCGGCATTCGCGCCCGTCCAGATCTGCAACGTGGTGGTGCCTGCCTTCTTGCCGTACAACAGCAGCGACGCCTGGCGCTTGCCCGAGGCGGGCAGCACCTTCACGTCGGCCACCTCGGGGTCGCCGATGGCGATGCGGGCGGGCGCCCCATCCAGCATGAGCGTCTGCTGGCCTTTGACGGCCACCGCGATGTCGCGGGCGGGCGCATTCAGGCTGGACGCGTTGGGCACGGCGTTCTGCGCCAGGCTCATCGCGCCGTAGGTCATCGCCGCTGCGGCCGACAGGACGCAGATCAAAGGGGTGCGCTGGATTCTCTTCATTGTGCTGGATCTAGTTGACAGGTCGGGTCCAGCCACGGGCGGCATCTGGCCACGCGCAGCCGCGTTTCAATAGCGCACGCGCTCGGATTTGTCTCCTCGCAAGATTTCGACGGAACGACCGCCCCCGCCGCCGGACGCACGGACCGGCGCGGGTTTCGCGGCGGGCGACGTGCCTTCCAGCTGCGCCAGGCTTTCGCCGGCATAGGCGCGGTTCGGTCCGGTCTGCAGCAGTGCGCGCTGTTCGGGTGTCAGGTCGGTGCGCGCCGGCAATACCGCGCTGCGCTGCGCGAACAGCTGCGTGTCGGGCACGGCGTCGTCGCCCACCGGCCGCAGGGCCAGTTGCAGGCGGCCGGTGCGGCTGGCCAGCATCAATTCACTGACCTGTTCGACCGGTACGGCCAGCACCGCCGTCCTGGCCGGCTGCCCGGGTGGTCCGGGCAGCGTGGTCTTTTCTTCCGGACCGTCCACCGACGCGGCGCCGTAGGCCAGCACGCGGACCTGCGACTGCAGCAGCCGGGCCTGGCCGCCCTGGACCTCGACGCCCTTCTCCAGCATGAAGAACACGTCCACGAGATCTCCCGGCGCAATGCGATTGCCGCCCCCCACGACTTCATCCACCGCGATCGCCACGGCGCGCTCGCCCGGCTTGAGCTGGCGGCCCAGGCCTTGCGCCAGCATGCTGGGCAGCAGCGGATCGCCGGCCGCGATGTCGATGCGCGCATAGGCGCCTTCCAGCGGCGTCGGCGAGCTGTAGCTGCCCGACAAGGCCACCTGCCATTCATCCACCTTGAGCATCTTGCTGCCGTCGATGCGCGTGCCGGCCGGGATCGGCGTCGCCGCGACTACCACCGGATAGCGCTTGGCCGGCGGCGCTGACGGCGCGGGCGTCGTCGTGGCCACGGGCCCGGCGGGTGTCTGCGCAGGCGCCGACGGTTCGGAAGCCAGGCGCCAGGCCACGAACGCCAGCACCAGGCCCGCCGCCAGCAATACACCCGCGATGATTTTGCTCAGACTGCTCATGGTGTCCCTTGGGAGATTTGCACGATGGCTTTCGACGACAGCCGGGTCGGAATCCAGTTCTTGTCCGTCCCGGGCAACATCGCGATGAAGGCCTGGAAGGTCGACAGCACCGGCCAGGCCTGCACGTTGAAAGTCATGGCGACGGTGGCGCATTGCGCCGTCTGGCCACCCGAGCCGCTCCAGGTGCAGGGTGCGCTGGTGGTGGCGCACGCCACCGCCGACCCGCTGCCGAACACGCTCATGGCCGCCGTGCATGCCGAACCGGGCACATCCGCCTGGCCCGCGAAGCGCGCGTACACCGCCGCCCGTGCGCCTTCGGAAGCGGCCGAGGCCAGCTGCTGCTGCATCCAGAACAGCACGCCATAGCCCACGACGGCGCAGACGAACATCAGCAGCATCGTCACCATCAGCGAGAACTCCAGCGTGGCGATGCCTTGCTGCGCGGTCTTGCGGCCGCGCGGGACATCCGGGTCGGCGTGCGCAGCCATGTCAGGGGCTCCCGTCCAGCGAATTACCCAGGTGGACCGTGGCGCGCGCGGTCAGCACGCTGGAAGGCGGCATCAGGGCCTGCGCCAGGAACGGGAAATTCGGAATCAGGGGATTGGCGCCGTAGGGATAGCTGACGGTCACCTCGATCTGGTCGGCCGTGAGCGGCAAGCCACTGCAGCTGCCCCCGCCCGTGCTGCTGAGCGTGCCCGACGGCCCGCACACGGCGACAGCCACGGCCGCCGAGGACATCGTGGTGATCCAGCCGGACCGGTCCAGCGCAATATCGCGCCCGGCATTGGCACGGGTCGTCAGCGAGGTGGCGCCGGGCTGCCACTGCAGCACCTTGCGCGCGCCATCCTGGGCGGCCAGGGTCACGGAATGCTGCGCGGTAAAGACCAGGGCGTAGGTCAGGATCGCGTAGAACACCAGGAAAAACACCACGAATACCAGTCCGAATTCAAGGGAATAAACACCACGCTGAGCGCGGCGGCGCCGAGGTAGGTGCCGTACGGAATCTGGCGAGCCCGAAGCGGCAATGCCCAGCTTCGGGAAAAAAACAGGTACAGCAAGGCGTGCAGCCCGGCCAGCAGGCTGGCAAACACCAGCGTCAGCACCAGCGGTGCAAAGCCCGTCAACAGGCCCAGCACGGCAATGGCCTTGACGTCGCCCGCGCCCATCAGGCGCCGGGTCCATAAAGGGAAAAAGGGCAAGGCCAGGGCAAATCCGGCCAAGGCCATGGGCCAGCCGGCCCAGCGTGGCGGATAGCCCCAAGCCGGAGCCAGCCAGGCGGCCAGCAGCCACAGCGCCTGCCCCGCGAATCCCGCGACGATGAGCGTGTTGGGTACGCGGCGATAGCGCAGATCGGTGTAGATCAACACCAGATTCCAGCATGCGAACAACAGCCACCACAGCACTTCCCCTGGATACAAGGCAGGACCTTCTGACGGTTTCGGTTCGAACTACCGGGTGCCCGCCCAGTGGGACACCGTCTCCTTCAGCTCCGTATCAAACGGGGCAGCAGGCCCGGCCAGCCGGGGCCGCCTGGCCATAGCCAGGCACGCCGAGGCGGCCGGGGCCTTCGGTCTCACTTGGACGCGTTGGCGAGCTTGGCTTGCAGCGACGTGAACAGGCCGCTTAGCGCGCCCGTGAATGTCGCCAAAGCCGCCACCAGCGCCACCGCGATGGTGCCCGCGATCAGCCCGTATTCCAGGGCGGTAATGCCTTCTTCGTCGTTCCAGAACTGCGCAAGTTTCGCTTTCATGTCGAGCTCCTGAGGTCTCGCTGGATAATTGAGCCTCGCCGCAGTCGCGGCACAGGCCCCCTAAACCCGGTACTTCGGTGCGCTGGCGTGTTCGTCACCCGCGCGCCTCCGGGGACTGCTAACCGGGGCCCAATGTGGAACCCGGTGTCCTGCCCGGCTCCACCGAGGGAGCCGATTCGATGATCGAATCGATGCGCTGCGCCAGGCGCGCCCGAAAGCGTCGCGAGGCGCGCTGCAGATGCCACCGCATGGCGATCAGCATGACGGCGGACAGCACGAACGCGATATACGGCAACATCACCCCGCCGATCTGCATGCTGGAAAAATCCCGCGGCGTGGTGCAGACGACAGTGCCTGCTGCCGCGCCGGTGTAATGCATGCCGCACACGGCCACTGCCATCAAAACGGCCGCTCCGGCGCGCTGAAACTCATTCTGCGTATTGAAAGCCAGCCACAATGCGGCTGACGCGGCAATTACCGCGATGAATACCGACAAAACAACCATCGGCAGATTCCACATGAATACGGCCGGCATGCGCATGGCGCTGATGCCCACATAATGCATGGCGGCAACGCCCAGGCCCGCGGCCAGGCCGCCCACCAGACAACGCATAAATGTGAAACGGTCGCGGCCCACATACCAGAAAGCCCAACCGGAAAAACCGGCGGCCACCAGGAAACTGAGTGCGGTCAATCCGACCTGGTAACCCACGTCGAACGGCAAGTCCTGTGCCTGCATGCCGATGAAGTGCATGCTCCAGATACCCACGCCGCCCATGGCCAGCGCACCGATGAGGATGTAACCGATGCGAATTTCACCGTCCTGCATTTCGGCACGGATGCCGACGGCGGCCAGCAGCGCCACGTAGGAACCGAGCACCGCAATCAGGAACGACAGCGCGACGAGGCCGCCATTGAAAGAAAGCGGAACGATATCGCCCGGGTTCATGGATGGCCCCTGTGAATCTGCGGATCGAGGCCGTCTGCGGCGGGTCTGCTTGCGACGATTGTCTTGCGGTCATCCTGGTTCATCTACGGACTCCCGATAGCCTGTAAACCCGATGTGTTTTGAAACGTTTATATAGTCTTATCTATTAACAATTAATACACATCAGGGTTTATACCAGTATTCGCAACACTGCGACAGCTTACTTGTAACGAATACTCGGAAATTCGCAGGCGTCATTTTTTCGCATACCGGTAAACCCTGAATTTTCGCATTCCGGAATTGCCTTCTATTTCACTATGTTGTTATATCCACGTTTCCGAGCAGTCACAATGAAATAATTTGTCATTGCCCTGCCGCGCTGGCAACATACCGCCTGAACGGCACGCGACGGTCATTACTTATATAGCGTCCCCGTATATTGACGGCCTTAATCCGGGCATTTATCGAATGCTGTTTAACGGCACCTGCGGCAAATGAGAGACAACAAGGCATGAGACGTACGCTTCCCGCAAGTCCGCTTTACCTCGCCCTGATCTGCACCCTTGCCGCTGTCGGCACGGCACGGGCCGATGGCCCGCTGCGGGGCAACCCCGTCGACGCCATGCCGCAGATAGAACGCCCTCCCAGCGCGACGCAGCCGCCCCCTGTGGTGCAGACCGCCACCCCGGAGCAATTGGCGCTGCAGGCGCGGCTGGCGCAACGCATCGTGCCCCGGCACTTTGACGTGACCGGCGTGCATGAAATGCCGTTCGAAGAGGTGTCGGCCCTGCTCGAACCCC
Source organism: Achromobacter sp. 1014246743 (assembly GCF_059760725.1). NCBI lineage: Bacteria > Pseudomonadati > Pseudomonadota > Betaproteobacteria > Burkholderiales > Alcaligenaceae > Achromobacter > Achromobacter sp. 1014246743. The sequence continues at coordinate 20,846 of NZ_JCBANA010000062.1, read as the reverse complement.
TGTCCGGCAAGGAAATCAGCCTGGGCGAGCTGGTGCAGCAGGTGGACAAGATCACCCAGCTTTACCGTGACCGCGGCTATCCGCTGTCGTTCGCGCTGGTGCAGAACCAGACCTTTGCCAACGGCCTGGTGGTGGTGACGGTGGTGGAAGGCTATATCGGCACGGTGCGCATCGAAGGCGACATCGGCAATGCGCAGGACCGCCTGGAATCCCTGGCCGAGCCGCTGAAAGCCGAAAAGCCCCTGAAACAGGCCACGCTGGAACGGGTGCTGAACCTGATGCGCACGGTGCCGGGCGTGAAATTCACGCCGGCGCTGGACCTGCCGCGGCGCGCCGACGGCGCCACGGAACTGGTGCTGACGGCTTCGCGCCAGCCGGTCAGCCTGACCGCCGGCGTGGCGGACCTGGGCACCGGCATGCAGCCCCTGGTGAATGCCGCCACCAACAGCCTGACGCCGCTGGGTGAGCAGGTCAAATTGACGGCAGCCGTCCCGTTCAACACCGACGACGTGAAGTACGTGTCGGGCGAGATCCGCGTGCCGATCGGCAACGACGGCCTGGCGGTCAAGGTGGATGGCTATCACTACGATGCCAAGCCCAAGGACGACGCGATCGAATACCTGGGCTTCCAGCGGCGCGTCAAGAACGACCGCATCGGCATCGGCGTGAGCTACCCCTTCCTGCTGAACAACACGCGCTCGCTGACGGGTACGCTGGGGGTCTATGCCGCCAACTCCAAGGACCGCTACGAGGCCAAGAACTCCGACCGCTGGCTGCAGCAGGATGCGCAGGTGCGCGCCGCCAACCTGGAAATGCGCTATATCCAGGTGTCCGAGGCCGCGACTTCCGACGTGACCCTGGCGGTGGCCAAGGGCTTCAATTCGGCCGGCGCCAAGAAAGAGATCAACACCAACTACGGCTATTCGGCCGTGCCGATCCTGGACCTGGACTTCACCCGCTACAACCTGAATGCCAAGCAGACCTTCGCCCTGCCAGCGCAGTTCGGCCTGACGCTTTCCGGCGCCGCCCAGTATTCGAGCAATATATTGCCGTCGTCCGAACAGGTGTCGTTCGGCAGCTGGCGCTTCGCAATGGGTTATCCGCAAGGCGAACAAAGCGGCGACAAGGGCGTGGGCGTATCAGCCGAAGTGAACCGCCGTTTCGGCACAGGTTGGGAATACCTGTCGAACGTGCAGCCGTACGCGCTGATCGACTTTGCCCGCACCTATTACAACAACAAGGGCCTGCAGCAACTGAATCAACGGCACCTGTCATCCGTGGCGCTGGGCCTGCGCTTCACCGATGACAAGTACTACCTGTTTGATTTCAACGTGGCCAAGCCGATAGGTTCGGCCACGGTGAACAACGACCGCGACGTGCGTTTCAACGCGAACTATTCGCTGTATTACGACGCGTTCTGATCTGGCGGCGGCAATCCATGGATTGCCGTCGGAAAACCCAGGCGCCCGTTCCGACGGGCGCTTTTTTTTGCCTGTTCCACACACCGCGTTACGTAACGTGGGCCGTAACGTAACGGGCGATTGACGGTCAGACGTAACATTCGCAGGCTCCGCGTGATCGTAAAAATGGGGGATTCCCAATATTGGTATAAACCCTTTTAACACCACTCAAGCCATTGATTTTATTGACGTTTTAGAAACCTAAAAACGCGCTGAACGTAAACTGGCACGGCATTCGAAAAATATTGGCACGGTTTATGCATGTAGAGACGTATCGGGCAGTTTCGACGCCTGACACTTCCCCCACAGGAGCTCGCCATGAATGCCAAGATTGAAACGCAGCGCGTACAACGTATTTTGACTTCCACCGTTCTGGCGGCCGCTCTGATGAGCACGCTGGCTGCCTGCGGCGGCGGAGGCGGTGGCCACAAGAGCGGTCCTTCGGCTGGTTTGCCGGGCACCGATCTTCCGACCAATCCGGGTGGCCCGAACAATCCGGGCAATCCGAATAACCCCGGCGGTCCGAATAACCCGGGCAACCCGAACGAACCGAATCCCCCGGTCAATCCGGTGACCACCGGTTTGCTGCAAACCACCCTGGGTAATACCGGTGCGGCCGTCGACAATACCCTGCCGCTGAATCTGGGCACGACCCTGGGCGGCGTCGGCAAGGCGCTGGACCCCACCGTCAAGCCGGTTGTCGATACGGTTGTCGGCCTGACTCAGCAAGTGGGCGCCACCACCGGCCTGGGCCAACCCGTTGACGGCACGGTCAAGCAAGTCGGCGGCCTGGTCGAAGGCCTGGGCACCACGGTCAAGGGCACCGGCCTGCCCGGCGGCCTGAGCGCCGGCGTCGGCGGTCTGGTCGAAGGCTTGGGCAAGACGGTCGCCAGCACCGGCGGCCTGCTCAATGCCGACCCGAAGAATCCGCAACCGCTGACTACCATTCTCGGCAACGCCACCAACGCGGTGGGCGCCCTGACCGGTGGACTGTCCGGCAATGGCGGCCTGCTGAACCCCGTGACCCAACTGGTGGGCGGCGTGACCGGCGGCGTGCTCAACGGCCCGTCCAAGCCCTTGCTGGAACCGGCACTGGGCAACGTCGGCAAGACGGTCGACAACGTGCTGCCGCTGGGCCTGCAGCCCACGCTGGGCGGCATTGGCGCGGCGCTGGATCCGACGGCCAGCCCCCTGGCGGGCACCGTGGTCGGCCTGACGCAGCAAGTCGGCGCCACCACCAAGCTGGGCGCGCCGGTGGGCGGCATCCTCAACAGCCTGGGCGGCACGGTCAGCAACCTGGGCACGCAACTGCCCGGCGGCAATGTGGCGGGCCTGAATGGCGTGCTGCAAGGCCTGGGCGGCGCGGTCAGCAGCGCCGGCGGCCTGCTCAACGCCACCCCGGGCAACCCCAACCCGCTCGGCGCCACCTTGGCCAACGCCACCGGCGCCGTCGCCTCCCTGACCGGCGGCCTGGGCCTGGGCGGTGCGACGGGCGGCAATAACGGCGGCCTGCTCAGCCCGATCACCGGCATCCTGGGCGGCGTCACCGGCGGCACCACGGGCGCCAATGGCGGCCTGCTGGCGCCGGTGACCGGTCTGCTTGCCGGCGTGACCGGCACCGTGGGCGGCGCCACGGGCGGCACCGCGGCCAACGGCGGTCTCCTGGGCGGCCTGCTCGGCGGCGTGACCGGTGCGACCGGCGGCGCTGCGGGCGGCACGGCCGGCGCCAATGGCGGCTTGCTGGGTGGCCTGCTCGGTGGCGTGACCGGCACGGCCGGCGGGACGGCGGGCGGCGCGGCAGGTGCCAATGGCGGCTTGCTCGGCGGCTTGCTCGGAGGGGTGACCGGCGGCGCGACCGTCAGCGCAGGAGCGGGAGCCGCCGGTGCGGGTGCCGGGGCCAGCGCCGGTGCCGGCGCCTCGGGCACGGCCAACAATGGCGGCCTGTTGGGCGGCTTGCTGGGTGGCGTGACGGCCGCGGTGGGCGGCGGCACCACCACCAACGGTGCCAACAACGGCGGTTTGCTGGGCGGCCTGCTCGGCGGCCTGTCGGGCCAGAAGTAAACCACCGGATCCGTGAGGGAGCGAACCATGCTGCAACAAGAAACCATCGTTCACCACGAGCATGTGACCGTGATGCCTGAATCTCGCAACAACGATCTGCGGCCCGGAATGCTTGACGATATCGCCCTGATGCTGGGTCGGCAGTTCGCCGTGTACAACGCGGCATGCCAGTCGGCCCTGGCGGAGAAACTGGGTATCCCCCTGGCGGATCTGAAAGCGCTGGAACTGGTGATGGAGTTCGATGCCCTGCCCACGGGTCAACTGGCCCAACTGATGGGCATCAGCTCCGGCGGCGCCACCGCCTTGATCAATCGCCTGGAAGCGGCCGGGTATGTGCAGCGGGGCCGCCACCCGCTGGATCGCAGGATGATCGTGATCCGGCCGGTCGAGGAAGCCTGCCAGCAACTGGCCCAGGAACGCCAGTGGGTGGCCGAAGCGGTGGTGCTGATGGCGCGCCGCTACGACGCCGCCGAGCTGGAGGTGGTGCATGCCTTCCTGGCGCAATGTGTACGCGCCCTGCGGCACGACACCCTGGTGTGGCTGGAAACGCGCAGCGCGCACGAGTGACGTCTGGCCGCGCAAGCGGCCCCCGCACCGCCCCCCGATCCGCAAGGACCGGGGGGCGGTTTTCCTTTGGGGCCCTGTCCTGGCCGCGTGGGGGCCTGTGTGCGTCCGCGCCGGGTGGCGTCAGTGCGCGGCGAACAGGTCCACCACGCTGGCCGGCGCGAGCGGGCCGAAGAAGCGCTCGTGGTTGCGAGCCGTCTGCGCGGCGGCCGAGGCGCTGCGGGCAAACAAGGCCTGTTCGTACTCGGCCAAGGCGGTCTCGATCGCGGTGGGGCGCGCGCACAGCGCGTGGGCCAACGCGGCGCCGTCGTACAGGGCGAGGTTGGCGCCTTCGCCGGCAAACGGAGACATCAGGTGCGCCGCATCCCCCAGCAAGGTCACGCCGGGCACCCGTTCCCAGCGATGCGCGACCGGCAAGGCGTGCAGCGGCCTGGCGATAGGGTCGGCCTCGCCTTCGGTCACCAGCGCGCGCAGCGCCGGCGCCCAGCCGTCGAATTCCAGGGCGAGCCGCGCCAGGGCGGCCGACCGGCAGGTGAAGTCGATGGCGCTGAACCAGGCCTGCGGCCGGTTCAAGGCGACGTACGCGTGCAGGGTGCCGTCGGCGTAACGATGGCCCAGGATGCCCTTGCCGGGCGCCACGGCCATCAGGGTGCCGCGGCCGATCAGCTGCGCGCTGGCGGGGTGGCGGCGGTCGCCATCGGACAGGCGCGTTTCGATGAAGGTGGTGCCGACGTACGCAGGCAGGGCCGCCGACAGTAGCGGCCGGATGCGGGACCAGGCGCCGTCGGCGCCGACCACCAGATCGGCGGTGAACGAGGCGCCCTGGGCGAACGCCAGGCGATGCCGGCCATCGCCCAGGGCGTCGGCAGCGGTGAGCTTGTGGCCCCATCGGATCGTGCCGTCAGGCAAGGACGCGGCCAGCAGGCGGCGCAACGCGCCCCGGTCGATTTCGGGCCGGGCGGGTTGGGCCTGGCCAGGACGATCGAACAGGATGCGGCCATGGCGGTCGACGACCCGCTTGCCGTCCTCGCCGGGCAGCGCCAGGGCCAGGAAGGCCTCGTGCAGGCCGGCGGCCCTGAGGGCGATCTGGCCGTTGTGTGCGTGGATGTCCAGCAAGCCGCCCTGGCCGCGCGCATCGGGCGAGGCGTCGGCTTCGAACACGGTGGCGGGGATGCCGTGCAGGTGCAGGACGCGTGCGAGCGTCAGGCCGCCCAGTCCGGCGCCGACGATGGCGATACGGGCACGGGACAGGGAGTTTGCTGCGGGGATAGCGAGGTTCATGGCGCGTTCCGGTGGTACGGGCAAGGCGCGCTGCGCGCGCAGTTGCTCGTGACGGTCCGACGGGATGTCGGGGGAATCGCTGGCCGACCTGACGCCAAGGCGGGGTGACGTGTGCGCGACGTTCCGGGCGGCGCGGGGCCGGCGGTATCGGAACGTCGTTTTTCGCGGATTTCGAATCGACAGTATCGCACGACACCGCCGCCCCCTCGCCCGCCGCGGCGCGAAAGGGGCGGGTTTCAGTCGGCGGACAGGGGCCCGAATTGCAGGCGTGGCACGGCGTCGAGCAGCCGCCGGGTCATGTCCTGGCGCGGCGCGTGCAGCACGGCGTCGGCCTCGCCCAGCTCGACGATGCGCCCGCCTTCCATGACGGCGATGCGGTCCGCCAGGTACTCGACCACGCCGAAATTGTGCGTGATGAAGAGATAGGCGATGCCCAGTTCTGCCTGCAATTCGCGCAGCAGGTCCAGGATCTGCGCCTGCACCGACACGTCCAGCGCCGAGGTCGGCTCGTCGCAGATCAGCACCTTGGGCTCGACCGCCAGGGCCCGCGCGATGGCGATGCGCTGGCGCTGGCCGCCCGAGAATTCATGCGGATAGCGCGCCAGCGTGTTGGCCGGCAGGCCGACCCGTTCGATCAGCCGGGCAGCATGGGCCGCGCGATCCTGCGCGCTCATGCCGCGGCGCAGGGATTCCAGGCCTTCGTCCAGGATGTCGCCCACCCGCATGCGTGGATCCAGCGAGGCATAGGGGTCCTGGAACACGATCTGGATGTCCTGGCGCAGACGCTGCAAGCGGCTGCGGTCGGCCGAGAGCAGGTCCTGCCCTTGCAGCATGGCGCGGCCGGAGATGTTCGCGCCGTCGATCAGGCGCAGCAGCGCCTTGCCGGTAGTGGTCTTGCCGCAGCCCGATTCGCCCAGCAACGCCAGCGTTTCACCGGCGCGCAGCGTGAAGGTGACGCCATCGACCGCCTTGACCCACGACACCACGCGGCGCAGCGGCCCCTTGCGCACGGGGTAATGCACCTTCAGGTCCTGCACGTCCAGCACGACACCGGGGTCGCGCACCCGGCGGCGGGCGGCGGCCGGGTCCAGCGCCTGTGCGTCGCGGCCAGGCTGGCTGAGCGGCACGCCGCGCTTTTCGAAGGTCGGAATGGCGTCGAACAGCTGGCGCGCATAAGGGTGCTTGGGCGCGCGGAAGAATTCCTCCGCGCTGGCGCTTTCGACGATTTCGCCGCCGCGCATCAGCGCCACGTGATGGGCGACGTTCTTGACCACGGCCAGGTCGTGCGTGATGAGCAGCACGGCCATGCCCATTTCCTGCTGGATGTCGGCCAGCAGATCAAGCACCTGCGCCTGCACGGTGACGTCCAGCGCGGTGGTGGGTTCGTCGGCGATCAGCAGCAGCGGTTCGGCTGCCAGGGCAATCGCGATCATGACGCGCTGCTTCTGGCCGCCGGAGAACTGGAACGGGTAGTCGTCCACGCGCCGTTCCGGCTCGGGGATGCCGACGCGCCGCAGCCAGTCGATGGCCCGCGCCCGTGCCGCAGCGCCGCGCAGCGGCGTGTGCGTCACCAGGGTTTCGATGATCTGGTCGCCCACCCGCATGACGGGGTTCAGGCTGGTGGAGGGCTCCTGGAAGATGATGCCGATGCGCCCGCCGCGCACGCCGCGCATGGCGCTTTCGGGCAGGCGGTTCAGGTCTTCACCGTCCAGTTCGATCTGGCCGCCGACGATGCGCCCGGCATCGGGCAGCAGGCGCAGCAACGCCAGCGCCGTCATGCTCTTGCCGCAGCCCGATTCGCCGACCAGGGCAAAGGTCTGGCGCTGCGAGATGGCCAGCTGCAGGCGCTTGACCGCATGCGTCATGCCGCTTTCGCCGGCGATGTCGACGTCCAGGCCCTGCACGGCCAGCAAGGGGGTGTCGTGCGTCACGGGGCGTCTCCGGGCTTGGATGAGCGGGCGTCGGCAGCCAGCACGGCGTCGGGGCGGCGGCCGAACAGGCCCAGGCCCGGCAGGCGGCTCGGCTTGTAGCGGCGGGTGCGCGGATCGAAGGCGTCGCGCACCGCATCGGCGAACAGGTTGGCCGCCAGCACCAGGGCCAGCATGAAAAGGAAAGCGGTCAGGAGATTCCACCAGATCATGGGATCGCGCGACATCTCGAGGCGCGCGCCATCGATCATGGAGCCAAAGGAATTCATGCTGGGGTCCACGCCGATGCCCAGGTAGGACAGCACGGCCTCGTACAGCACCAGCCCCGAGAATTCGAGCACCACGGTGATCAGCACGAGGTGGGCCACGTTGGGCAGCAGGTGGCGCGTCATGATGCGCCAGTGCGACACGCCGAAGGCCCGCGCCGCCTGCACGTATTCCAGCTCGCGCAGCTTGAGCGTCTCGGCGCGCAGCAGCCGGCACAAGCCGGCCCAGCCGGTCAGGCCCAGGATCATGCAGAGCAGGAACAGGCGCAGGTCGGCGCGCGCGGCCGAGGTATCGAACAGGTCGGCGTGGTTGTCGATGTAGACCTGCATCATCAGCGCGCAGGCCGCCACCAGCAGTACCCCGGGAATCGAGGTGATGGTGGTGTAGAGGTATTGGATGGCGTCGTCGACCTTGCCCTTGAAATAGCCGGCCGCGATGCCGAACACGATGGCCGGCGGCAGCATCGCCAGGGTGGTCAGGCTGCCGATGACCAGCGCGGTGCGAATGCTTTTGAGGGCCTGCCACAGCACGTCGTTGCCGATGCGGTCGGTGCCCAGCGCGTGGTAGCCGGTGGACAGCCCCGCCAGCGCGCCGCCCGCCAGGCACAGCAGCGTGAAGGTGATGGCCATGGCGCGCCAGGGCACATCCGAATCGCCGCCGAATAGCGCCTGCGCCGCGGCAGAAGCGCCCGCGCGCCGGGCCAGCCCGGCGAACAGCAGGCCTGTGCCCGCCAGCGCCACGGCCAGGCCCGCCGCCAGCCCCAGGCCCAACCGTCGGGACAGGTCGCCGGCATGATCGCGATCAGGGTCGGCCAGGTGCGTGCCCGCGGCACGCAGGCGCGGAAAATCGCGTACCGGCTTGTCGTCGACCAGCAGGGTTTCCTTGGTGAACTGGCGCACGGCCAGCGGACTGGAATAGGTTTTTTCCGGCCGCGTCAGCACCGAGCCGCTCAACAGGCCGTCCAGCGCCGACTTGACGGCGGGCGCGTAGACCGGCGGCGCGTCCGCGGCCGCGCCGGGAGCGGGCGGCAGCAAGGGGCGGTAATGCACGGAATCCAGCAAGCCGACCACCGCAAACGCCGCCAGCACCACCGCGGAACACATGGCCGGCGTGTCGCGCGCCACGCGCGCCCAGGTGGAACGCAGGTTCGGGCTGCGGCGCACCCGCCAGGCGTAGGCCAGCGCACCCAGCACCATCAGCCACAGCGCAATATCGGTCCAGAGGAATACGAATTGGGGCATGGCGGCTACTCGAATCGGACGCGGGGGTCAGCCAGCGTGTAGGAAATATCGGCCAGGATCAGCCCCACGATGTACAGCGACGCCCCCAGGAAGACCATGGCGCGCACGATGGAGAAGTCCTGCGCGTTGATGGCGTCGATGGTGTAGCTGCCCAGTCCGGGGATGCCGAAGAAGGATTCGGCGATCAGGCTGCCCATGAACAGCAGCGGCAAGGCGGCCACGGTACTGGTCAGGATGGGCAGCATGGCGTTGCGCAGCACGTGGCGGAACAGCACCACGCGTTCGGCCAGCCCCTTGGCGCGGGCGGTGCGCACGTAGTCCTTGCCGATTTCTTCCAGGAACAGGGTGCGGTAGAAGCGCGCTTCGGGACCCAGCCGCGACACGATCGCCACCAGCACCGGCAGCGCCAGGAACTTGACCATGTCCAGCCCGCCCTCGAAGCCCGAGAACGGCACCAGCCGCAGCACCTTGGCGAACAGCCACTGCCCCGCGATGATGTAGAACAGGCTGGAGATGGACAGCAGTATCACGCAGACCACCACGCCCCAGAAGTCCAGCCGGGTGGCGCGAAAATACACCAAGGTCAGCGAGAACACGATGCTGGCGAACAGCCCCAGAAAGAAGGTGGGCACCGCCAGCGCCAGGCTGGGGCCCATGCGGGTCTGGATTTCGCGGCCGATGTCGCGGCCGCCGTCGGAGCGGCCGAAGTCCATCACCAGGAGCGGCACCGAACGCTGGTAGAACACGGTGTCGGTCAATTGGGCGGAACCGCTGGCCTTTGTGTTGTAGAACAGCGGCTTGTCGTAGCCGTGCTCGACCTTCCATTTCTCGACCGCGTCCTGGCTGATGCGCTGGCCGCCGATGGCCAGGCGCGCCATGTCGTCGGGCGTGTTCACCGCGAAGAACAGGATGAAGGTGAACAGGTTCACGCCGATCAGGATCAGCACGCCATACAGCAGCCGGCGGATGATGTAGCCGATCATGATTGATGCTCCTTGCGCGGACCGTGGCCAAACGCGGTCTGTCGTTCACGCCGCTTGAGCGCGAGGTACGACGGCCAGATCGCCAGCGCGATCAGCAGCGCGAACAGGCCCACCGGCCACCAGATGGGGGAATTCCATTCGTCGATCTTGCGCTCGCGCAGGGCCGGGTCGATCTTCATGTACTGCAGCGTGTTGCGCACCATCTGGGTGGGCTTGGCGTTGCCGACCCACTGCTGGTAGGCGCCGCCCGACATCGGGAAGTAGCCGAACATCCAGGGCGCGTCGCGCTGCACGATGGCGACCATGCGGGCGATCAGGGCTTCCTTTGCGGGGCCGTCATCCAGGAACTTCATCTGCTCGAACAGGCGGTTGAATTCGGGGCTGTCGTAGTTGGCGGCGTTTTCGCCGCCATCCTTGGCCTTGGCGTTGGGGCCGTAGAGCAGGAACAGGAAGTTCTCGGCGTCGGGGTAGTCGGCGTTCCAGCCCCACAGGAAGATCTGCGCCGAACCGCGCCGCATCTTGTCCTGGAAGCGGTTGTAGTCGGTGGCGCGCACGTCCATCTGCACGCCGATCTTGGCCATCTGGCGGCGCATCCAGTCGAACGCGGGATTCGAGCCGCCCCCTTGCATCGAGTCGTAGTACAGCACCAGGGGCGCACCGGTCACGGCGTTGCGGCCATCGGGGTAGCCGGCTTCGGCCAGCAGGCGCCTGGCCACGTCGACCGACTTGCGCACCGGCTTGCCGTCGACCAGGTCGTAGACCACCGGGTTCACGCCTTCGGGCGGCTCGCGGTAGCCCAGCACGCCGGGCGGCACCGGGCCGTAGGCCACCGACGCCTGGCTGTTCTCGAACACCGCCACGTATTCTTCCCAGTCGAACGCGATGCTGATGGCCTGGCGCAGCTTGCGGTTCTTTTCGGCCTGCTCGGGCGTGTCGCCCTTGCCCACCACCGGATCGAGCCAGTTGAAGCCCATGTACCAGTTGGCGGTTTCGACCGTGGTGGGCAGGCGGATGCCGTGTTCCTGGTATTTGCGCGCCTTGTCCTGGCTGTCGCCCGCGGCCACCAGCATGGCCACGCCGTACTCGCCGCGCTCGATCTGCGGCACGTCGTAGTAGCCCTGCATGAACTTGCCGGTCAGCGGAATGGCCTCTTTTTCGACGCTGAACACGGCGCGGTCGATGAAGGGCGTGGGCTTGCCGCAGTCGGCCAGCAGGCCGGCCGCCTTGTCGCCGGGCTCGCCTTCGCAGGGATAGGGTTCGCCGTGGAAGTTGGGGTTGCGCGCCAGCACGTGGCGGCGGTTCTGCAGCGATTCGGCCAGCATGTAGGGGCCGGTGCCGACGGGCCAGGTGTTCAGCGACAGGTCGTGCTCGGCCATGCCGGGCTGGTTGTAGAAGCGGTCGGCTTCCCAGGGCACCGGCGCCGTGAAGGTCATGGCCAGCCAGTACTTGAATTGCGGGTACTTGCCGTTGACGCGGATGCGCAGCGTGTGGGGGTCCAGCGCCTGTACGCCCGTGAAGCCGTCGGGCTCGCGCAGGTCCAGCCAGGAAGCGCCCGCGCCGCCGGGCAGGTCGCGGCGCAGCGCCTGGTCGCGCTGGCGCAGGCGGTCGCCATAGTCCTTCAGGCCGCTGACGTATTCGGCCATCAGCGAATAGATGGGCGACACCACCCGTGGGCTGGCCAGGCGGCGAAAGGCGTAGACGTAGTCGTCGGCGACCAGCTCGCGCGTGCCGGTGCGGGGAAAGTCGGGAATGGCGTATTTGTCTTCGAGGTCTTCCGGCGACAGCGGGAAGTAGTCGTAGCTGCCGTCGGTCTTGCGGGCAAAGGCCGGGTGCGGCGCGAAGCGCACGCCGGGCTTGATCTTGATGTCGTAGACGCTTTCGGCGATCTGCTCGCCCGGCGCGTCGGCCGGCAGGACCTTGCCCTGCGCATCCAGGTAGACCGGCGGGTCAATGGACGCCGCGGCCCGGGGAATCAGTTCGTAGGGCCGCTTGAGGTAGTGGTACCCGTAGAGCGTCTCATAGATGCTGTAGGTATAAGGGGTTTCGTCGCCGGAATAAGAGCTGGCCGGGTCCAGGTACTTGGGCGAACGCTTGACGAAGGCGGAATACAGGGTGTTCTGGCCTTCGGCGCCGGACGGGTACGGGCTGTTGATGGGGCTGCTTTCCTGGGAGCAGCCCGCCAACGCCAGCAACAGCAGCATGGCCGCCGCCCAAAGCCGCTTCAAAGCAAGCATGGAAACCTTTCCTTCTATTCAGTGCGACAGAGAATAGCAAAGGTGCCCCTGCCCCAGTACCCAGGCATCCCCTTAGGGTTCTGCCGGGGGGTCAGCCGCACTGGCGCTGGCGCCAACAGTCGTAGCGCCACTTCCAGGGTTGCACGGGGTCCTTGCCCGCCCACAGGCCGCGGCCGGCGGCCTTGGCCTGGCGTTGCAGGCCGGGCATGGCCTGGTCGTGCAGATAGGCGCCCTGGCGGGCCGTGTAGGCCCAGGCGTAGCCGGCTTCGACCTGCAGGCGGTTGGCCGAGCGGCCATCTTCCAGGATCAGGGCGCACACTTCGCGGCCGTACTGGTCTTTTTCGTAGCACTGCGCGGTCAGGGTCTTGCCGGCCACCAGGTCGGCCAGGTTCTTGCGGGCGGCCTCGGCATAGGGCTGGCCGGGCTGGTCGGCGCCATGGCCCTCTTCGGGCGCATCGATGCTGTCCAGGCGGATGCGGCGTTGGCCGTCGGGCACGCGCAGCGTGACGGTATCGCCGTCGGCCACGTTGACGATCATGCCGGTCAAGGTATAGCTGCCGCTCGGCACGCCGCCTGCGGGGGCTGCCCCGGGTGTGCGTTGGGAGGCCGGCGCACTGGCGCCGGGCCGCTGGCCGCCCTGCCCCGACGGCTGCAGCCAGTTGACGATAGCGCCGGCCGCGGCCAGGACCAGGGCGACGATCAGGGCGGTCAGCTTGCTGGCGCCGCCAAAAGGAGATTTGCCGCGCACGGGCCGGGCTCCGGATAAAGAAACGAGAGGCAGTGTGCCACAAGCCCGGGCGGCGCAGGCAAGGCGCGGCTCACCCGGCGCCGGCGCCCTGCCGGCCTGGCAGGTCTAGAGCCAGCCCGACTTGCGGAAACGCCAGTACAGGAAGGAACAGACCGACGCGATCACCCCCAGGGTGACGGGATAGCCATACGGGGATTCCAGCTCGGGCATGAACTTGAAGTTCATGCCGTAGATGCCGGCGATGGCCGTAGGCACGGCCAGGATGGCGGCCCAGGACGCCAGCTTGCGCGTGGTGTCGTTCTGCGCGGCCTGGCCGATCATCAGGCTGGCTTCAAACGCGAAGGCCAGCGATTCGCGCAGCGCGTTGAACAGTTCATCGACGCGCGACACGCGGTCGGCCACTTCGCCGAAATACGGCCGGGCGTGTTCGTCCACGGCCGACATCTCGACGCGCGCCAGGCGGCGGCTGATCTCGACCAGCGGCGACACCACGGTGTGGATGCGCAACAGGTCGCGGCGCTGGCGATAGAGCTTGCGGATATCGGAATCTTTCGCGCCGCGGATCAGCAGCTTCTGCTCGGCGCCCTCGACCACCGATTCGATCTTGCCGGCGGCGGCCACGTAGCGGTCCACCAGCCAGTCCAGCAGTTCGGAGGCCACGTAGTCGCTGCCGCGCTTGAGCAGGTCGGGCGAGGCTTCCAGGCGTTCGCGCAAGGGGCTGTGGCCGGCGGTGGCGCCGCGCCGCACCGTGACCAGGAAGCCTTCGCCGATCAGGAATTGGGTTTCGCCGAAGATAGGGCGTTCGGCTTCGACCTCGACCGTGATGGCCACGATGAGCACCATGTTGCCGTAGTCGATGATCTTGGGCCGGCGGTGCGGCTCCAGCATTTCTTCCTGGTTCTTGTCGCAGGCGCCCAGCTCGCGGGCCACCTGGCCCAGCAGTTCGGGGCCGGGATTGCGCAGGCCCACCCACAGCATGCTGCGGTCCTGGTTGACGTACTGGCCCACTTCTTCGATGGGCACCTCGCGCTCGCGCCGGCCGTTCACATAGGCAATGGACGCCACGACCTCGCCTTTATGCGGATCGGTGGCGACGATTTCTTCGGTAGACATAGGCATCCTCCGGCTATGCGAGCCCTTGCGGAAACAGCGTATCGGTATGGGGCGATGATAGCCCAGCGCCGCTGTTCAGCCCTGGCCGAGGCCCCCCCCTGCTAGGCGAACAGGCTGCGCACCCGCTTGGCCACGTCCACCTGCGGCGCCTGCGGCTGCCGGGGTTCGCGCGGCCCGCCCGGCAGGTCGGGCAGCTTGGGCAGGTGGTCGAACAGCGGCAGCATGGCGTTGGTGATGTAGCGGGTGCGCGACCCGTACACATGGCGGTCGCCCATGCCGGTCTGCTGGTGCACATAGAAGCGCTGCGGCACGATCAGTTGCAGGCGTTCCTTGGCGCGCGTCATGGCCACGTACAGCAGGCGGCGCTCTTCTTCGATTTCCTCGGCCGTGCCGGTGCTCATGTCGGACGGTATGCAGCCATCGACCACGTTCAGCACGTACACGGCCTTCCATTCCTGGCCCTTGGCCGAATGGATGGTGGACAGGATCATGTAGTCTTCGTCGCGCGACGGGGCGCCGGATTCGTCGCTGGTGGCATCGGGCGGGTCCAGCGTCAGTTCGGTCAGGAAACGCTCGCGCGACGGATAGCCGGCGGCAATGCGCACCAGCTGGTCCAGGTCGGTCTTGCGCACCCGGGCGTCGTCGTACAGGCGTTCGAGCTGGCCGGCGTACCAGCGCAGCGCCAGGTCGACGTCGGCCGGCCAGCGCAGGCCCGGGTCGGCGAGCGCGGCATACGTATCGGCAAACGCGCCCCACTCGGCCTGGGCCGCCGCACCCGGCTTGAATTCGCGCAGCGCACGCAGCGGCTCGGCCGACTGCGCCATGGCGTCCATCAGCTTGCCGGCGGTGGCCGGCCCGATGCCGGGCAACAACTGCGCCACGCGAAAACCCGCCATGCGGCCGCGCGGGTTTTCGGCCCAGCGCAACAGCGACAGCAGGTCCTTGACGTGGGCCGCTTCCAGGAAGCGCAGCCCGCCGAATTTGACGAACGGGATATTGCGGCGGGTCAGTTCCAGTTCAAGCGCTGCACTGTGACTGGACGTGCGAAACAGCGCGGCCTGCGACTTCAGCGTGGCCCCGCCCTCGCGCTGGGCCAGCACCTGATCGGCCACCCAGCGGGCCTGCCCGCCTTCGTCGCTGACGGTGACCAGTTCGGGCAGTTGCGACGACGTGCGGTCGGTCCAGAGGTCTTTGGCGTAGCGCTCGGTCGCCAGGCCGATGACCGCGTTGGACGCGGTGAGAATGGGCTGGGTCGAGCGGTAATTGCGGTCCAGCGTGATGACCCGCGCCGGCTTGGGAAACTGCGTGGGGAAATCCAGGATATTGCGCACCGTGGCGGCGCGAAACGAATAGATGGACTGGGCGTCATCGCCCACCACCGTCAGGCCGCGGCCGTCGGGCTTCATGGCCAGCAGAATGGCCGATTGCAGGCGGTTGGTGTCCTGGTATTCGTCCACCAGCACATGGTCGAAGCGCCCGCCGACGTCGGCGGCAATGGCCGCATCGCCCATCATTTCGGCCCAGTACAACAGCAGGTCGTCGTAATCGAGCACCTGCTGGTCCTGCTTGGCCGCCACGTAGCCGCGAAACAGGCTCTTGAGCTCGTCTTCCCACTGCGCGCACCACGGGAACACGCTGTGCAGCACGTCGGCCACCGGCGTCTGGCTGTTGACCACCCGCGAATAGATCGCCAGGCAGGTGCCCTTGAGCGGAAAGCGCGACTTGGTGGACGACAGCCCAAGCTCGTGGCGAACCATGCCCATCAGGTCTTCGGCATCGCCCCGGTCATGGATGGTAAAGGCGTCGGACAGGCCGATGCGCTGGGCGCAATCGCGCAAAAGGCGCGCTCCGATGGCGTGGAACGTACCCGCCCATGGCAGCGACGGCGCCTGCTGGGTGCCGCGCAGGTTCATGACCCGTTGCAGCACCGACCCCACGCGGCGCTCCATTTCCTGGGCGGCGCGGCGCGAGAACGTCAACAGCAGCATGCGCTGCGGGTCGGCGCCGTTCAGGATCAGGTGAGCGACCCGGTGCGCCAAGGTGTTGGTCTTGCCTGACCCCGCCCCGGCGATGACCAGCAGGGGACCGTCGTCGCCCGTGCCGGCCACGCCGAATTCGGCGGCCTCGCGCTGGGCCGGATTCAGGTCGGCCAAGGGGTCGGGACGGCTGTTGGAAGGCGGAAGGGTCGGGTCGGACATGGCGCGCGGGGCTGGCAGCCAGGCGCGGAAAGGTCGGCCTGACAACTGGTTATATATCCAGGCATCATACCAGCCGCGGGCAATGTCCCGGCGGGAGTCTGGCGGGGACGGGGGAAGAAACGAGGACGGGTAGCGCGACGGTCGCTCGGCGCCCGGACGACTCAAGGTTTGGGTTGGGTCTTTTCGATGAACTGCTTCAATTCCGCCTCGGTCGCCTCGCCGGGTGGAGGCAGTCCCGGCAAAAAGCCCACAGCGCCAGGCCCAGACGCTGAAGGCTGTACACGCACTTCACCCCCAGGCAAGAAAATCGCCCAAACATAGCCGCTATAGGAAATGTCGTAAGGCAAGACCGGCGCGTCTCGTACCGTCAACGCATCCTGCCCGCGCTCGAACATGGAATCGGAGTTCCATTCGATCCGCATCGTCATGCCCGGCACCCACTCCCTTGGCAGGGAAACACAGCAAGTGCTGGATGTGTAAGCCTGCGCACGAGCGGTGCCTGCCCACGCTTGATTGATGAAAACCGGGCTCAAGCCCTCATCCAGATAATTGACGATACCCAATCGAACAGCAAGCGCCTCGGGGGTCGGCACGGGCTGTGTCGAAGCCAGACCAGCGATCAGGCTTGAAGCGCCCAGGAACATTGCCAACATAGATCGGCGAATCAGACGGGCACTGCCGTGTAGCGACTGACCGCGTGCACGTGAACGAAGAATCCGTATGCTCGGGCGCATGCCTACTGCTTGGGTTGGGTCTTTTCGATGAACTGCTTCAATTCCGCCTCGGTCGCCTCGCCGGGTGGAGGCAACCCCAACAAAAAGCCTTCCGCGCCAGGACGAGAGCGTGATGGTTGCAGCCGCACCTCTCCACCAGGCAGAAAAATGGCCCAGACATAACCATCGTGAAACGGCTCGTATGGCATGACCGGAACATCGCGAACCAATAGATCATTCTCGCCACGATAAAACATCGAATCAGAATTCCACTCCACCCTCATTGTCATTCCCGGCTTCCACTCGGTCGCAATGGCAACGCAGCAAGTGCTGGATGTGTAAGCCTGCGCACGAGCACTTCCCGCCCATGCACGATTGATGAAGACGGGACTCAAACCTTCGTCAAGGTAATTGATGATGCCTAACCGCACGCCAAGCGTTGCGGGAATAGGCATGGACTGCGTCCAACCAGCCACAGGCTGCCCTATCAACGCCATGCAAAAGGCTAAAGAGCATCCCCAACGAAGCGAGCGAAGTCGAGTGAACAGGCTGATCAGAAAATTGATTTTCTGCATACTCAGAATCGCGGAATGGCGTTGAAGTTTATTGGCATATTCTGCAGAGCACGCTGCGTATTCTCCCGGTCCTGCTGCGCCTCCCGTTGCGCCCGAACCTGAGGATTGGCGTAGACAGAGCGCCAGCGCAAATAGCCCCATTGAGAGTAAAACTCCCGTCCACCGGCCTGCAATGGCACGGCATTGGGATTTGCTCGATAGGCAACCAACTCTGCCCGCTCTTCCTTGCTGGGCATCAGTGGCCAGGCCAGGTCAGCCCGACCGGTCGATACATATTGTTCGGCCAGCTTTTCACGCTGGTCCAGTTGCTTGAGACGATCACGCTGGATGCTCATCCACACGTCGTCATCCTTGCCCAGAGGCTTGAACCAGGCCCTTGAATCGTGCACATAATTGTCCAGAAGATCAATCACCGCGGCGACGGGCCTGCCAGGAAGGTTCCAGACGGTGCGCATCTGATCCAGCCACATCTTCTCTTTGTTGCCTCGCAATGCCAACATGACACTGTCATAGAGCCGAGCGCCTTCCGCACCCGGCATCACATTCGGGGTTGAGCTGCGTTCAAGCGCATTGTTCGCAGTCAACGTTCGAACCTCCAGCAGCAACTCGTCGTTGGCTTGCACCAGATCCTCGTAGTCCTGAGGATTGTTCGCCTTGGCCCGCAGCGCACTGGGAATGCCGCCCAGCCACTCAGGCCCGCGATCAACACGAAAGCGTCGCCAGCGCACATACTGAACGTAGTGGTTGTACATGATTCGGCGGGTCGATGATTGCCCATTGGATATGTCGCGAGTGTTCTCGACGTAAGCATTGAATGCATTGCGCAGGTTGGCCGACACTTCAAACCGGGCCTTGTCGCGAGCAGGCGCCGTGTGCAACCTCAAGGGTACGCCGGCCGTCACGGCTTCCCGATACATATCGCACAGAGGAATTTGCGACAGCTTATCGTTATCCGCCATCCCTCGGCCTTGCTCTGCAGGCTTGTAGCCGCCTCCCACGTCTGAATGCACCCCCGGATAGACGATCTCTTCAAAGCCACGACCATCAATCAAGTCCAGCGGAAATGATCCTCGCACTTCGTGCGCCCCGACCATATGGACGCAGCGAGTGACCATACTTGGAACTTCCATGTCTTCCTTGCTTGCCCACGCGCCGTGGCCGTCCCACAATTCGCCAGGCGCCGACTGTGCAATGCCGGCCGAGGCCACGGTGTCGTACAAGCCCATGAAATCGATGACCACAGGAATGCCCCCAAGGCGCAAGACGCCGTCTCCGCGAGGGGTGTAAAAAGACATTCCTTCGGGAACATCGCAGGCGTCCTTGAGCCAATTGGCAAACACCCGTGCCTCGGCCGCGCCACGAGAGAAACCAAAGATAGAGACGCGAATGCGCTCGACTTTTGGATTTGTGGACAGGTAGCCGGACAGCATCTGCCGCATCTCACGGTTACGACGCGACAACACGGAATAGCGTGCCATATTGTTCGGTCTGGCTTTATGAACGCTCAGAACTCTCCAAACTGATGCAGCCAGACCTTGGGCGCGTCGAATCGCCACGTCCGCCGCGTCACCAGGCGTTGGTCCAAAAGGAAGGGTGGCGCCCTTTGCCAGCTCTTCTATCTGCAAACCAGACATCGACATATCCGTGCTCATTTCCCGAACCAGCGCTCGCGTGTCCTGCCTTAGCGCATCTGTCAAAGTGCTATTCGGTACGAAATGCGAATACAGATGGTTCTGGAATTCCAGCAGAGCCCAATTGATGCGACCTTCTCCCCCCCATCCCGCTGCGGCTCCCGCCTGCGCATGCACGCCAGTTCCCGGATCACCCACCTTATCTACGCAAGGAGTACCCACGCCTTCGACATAGGTACGAAATCGGTGTTGGCGCGCGCTGTAACTAGGGTCTTTCTTATCGTCAAATACGTTATGCAACCTCGCCACATTCGTCTGCGTGTTGTCTCGCGCTTTGTCCGACACATACATGTTGTTGCGCGTGCCATCGAAGAAGAATCCGAAGAACAACTCGATCGAGCAGTCCGTGCCGGCCTTTTCGCCCATTTTCTGGCAGGCCTTGCGTTGCTCCTGGAAATCCAGGTCCGTGGGAATCTCGCGGCATGGGCCGGCGAAGCGGAACTTGAACGTCATGATTGCGGCTCCAGGCTGGAGACAACAGGCGTGGGTGAGGAATGGGCGGGGGCCAGCAGGCCGTGGCGGCGCAGCAGCGTCAAGGCATGGCGATAGGCCAGCGCGTCGTGATCCACGCCGCGGCGAGCCAGGCGCTGCACGCCTTCGTCGATCAGGCGATGCGCCGCGGCCGGGCGGCAGGCCAGCTCGCCGAACAGGCCGGCGCGCAATTGCACGAAGCGCAGGATGGCGTCCGGCAGGGCCCATTGCTGCAGTTGGCGCTGTTGATCCGCGTCGATCTGATAAGGCGTCGGCTCGATGGCGGGCGCGGCTGGCGGGCCGCCTTCGATCGATTGCAGTTCACCCGCGCGGTCTACGTAGGACCAGCGCGCGATGCCAGCCAGCAGGCGCTGGCGTTGCGCGGGCGTCAACACGTCGAGCAGCGCGGCCAGCGCGCGCGTGTCCGCCAGACGCAGCAGATAGGCGCGGCCATCAGCGCCGACGGCCTCGATCTGCGCGCGCAGGTGGTCGGCCAGCGGCTCCAGCGTGGCCTCACTGAACAGCAGGCTGAGCATGGGTCTACCCCGCGTCAGATCCATCAGTTTGTCGCACAGCGGCTGGCGCAGCGCGGGCACCCAGGGCAGGCGCAGCAGGTAGGGCGCAACCTCGTCCAGGCCTTCGCCTTCGTAGCGTCCGGCATAGAGCGAGCAGTAGTCTTCGGGCTCCAGCCAGCGCGCCAGCCGCGCGGGCAGCCCTGGCGCAAAGGCGGCGTCGAGCAGCACGTAGCGCTCCATGGGCTGCGGCTGGTTCCACGCGGCGTCGTACAGCGCCCGGCCCACGGCGGGGCCGGCCGGATCGATCCAGGTATCGCGGTCCTCAAGCATTCTTCACCGTCATGGCCTGGCCGCCCGCCGCGGCTTCCACGGCGCAGCTGACGCAGACGCTCTCGGGCATCTGGGGAAACGGATAGGGCAATCGGTCGGGGCCGGCAAAGCGCTTGTCGCCCGTCTTGACGTCGATGCGCCCCGGCGCGGTGACGGTGATGTTGCCGCCTTCGAGCACGATGCTGGCGCCGGCCGCCGTCGCAATGCGGATGCGCTTGGGCGCGGCGTATTGCACCGCGGTCTGTGCGCTGCCGATGGTGATGTCCTGCTGCGCCTGCACCCGCAAAATGTCGTGCTGCGCCTGCACGTCGACGTTGCCCTTGGCCGAGATCAGGTCCAGCCCCGCGTCCGCCCCGCCCTGCTGCAGGCCGGCGACGATGCCCAGGCCCTGGCCGGTGTGCAGCCGCAGCGCGCCCATCACCGCCAGGTTCTGGTCCTTGCCGGCCGACCAGTGCACGGCCTCCCCGGCCGTC
>NZ_JCBANA010000061.1:0-43438 GCF_059760725.1 Achromobacter sp. 1014246743 | reverse complement strand
GCTCGGCCAGGAACCCCTGGATCTCGCGCACCGTCATGCCCCGTGCGTACATCGCGATGATCTTGTCATCGAACCCGGTAAAGCGGCGTTCATGCTTGGGGATCAGGATCGGGGCAAAGCTGCCATCGCGGTCCCTGGGGATGTCTACCCGCAAGGGGCCGTCGTCGGTGAGCACTGTCTTGCGGCTCTTGCCGTTGCGCTGGTTGGTCGCCTGCTCGGGGCGCTCCTGGCCCTGGGCGTAACCCAGATGATGCCCAAGCTCGGCACCCAACGCCCGTTCGATCAGCGCCTTCTTGAACGCCATCGACAGGTCCTGCACCGCCTCGGCGGTCATCGGGCCTTTAACGAATTGATCGACCAGGTCCGCCGGGATCGACGGCAACTCTCGCAGGGGAAGTTTCTTCTTTGTGGCCATACAGGTGCTCCTTGAGCGGTATGTTAGGCCTCAAACACAAAATTTATGACACTCCCCTGGCTTGCGCATGCTGGCTGTCTCGCGCGCCGCCCATCAGGCGCTGCACATTGATGTCAACGCCACGGCATCCGCGCCGCTACAGGCCAACAGCATTTCTGATGCCACGTGCTCCGCTCACACACAAGAGCGACATCCTGACAGCACCAACATCACTACCTACACGCGAGAGCGTCATCGGCGCACGCAAGACGCCGCGTAAGCTTCGTAAGGCCGCCCGCGCGGCCGGCACGAAGCGGGCACCGTCCCACCCCGCCCACCCCCCTCTGACCGTGGCTAACATGCCAAGCACACCGACCGCCCCAGGGTCCGCCATTAAGTCGCATCAAGAGCGCGTGGCGGTGTCGGGGTGGGGTGGGCGGGGCGTGTAGATGCGCCCGAGGGAATCCGTAGGGAGCCGAAGGCGGACGAGGATGACGACGGGGCAGTCCGGAGCGAAGGCTCCGGACCGCAATCGTAGCCCCGCCCACCCCACCCCGACACCGTCACGCGCGGCTTAAGAACTCAATTCTTCAAACACTCAATTCTTCAAACGCCCTCAAACTCCACCAACAACGGCTTCAACACAACCCGCAGCGCTTCCTGCAACTCAGCCCCCGGCTCCACCAAAGGATCCAAAACACAAGGAGAATCGACGCCGATAAGATCCATCACAGACTTCATCGGTCCAGGATTCGTCTCCGCGAATGCCAGGTTCATCAGGGGGATCAGGCGGCGGTGCAGCAGCATGGCGGCTTGGGTTTGGCCGGCCGCGGCCAGGTCGTAGACCTGGCGCCAGGCCTTGGGCAGCAGGCTTGCCGTCACCACGATGCCGCCGCGGGCGCCGGCGGCCAGGTGGACGGGGAGCAGCGTATCTTCGCCGCTGAAGACGGCGAACGAATCGTCTACGCCTGCCACCGTGCGCAGGAAGTGGTACATGTCCGTGTTGCAGGCCTTCATCCCGATGATGTTCGGGTGGCGCGACAGCTCGTGCAATACCTCCGGGGCAATCGCGATGCGCGTGCGGTACGGAATTTCGTAGATCATGATCGGCAGCGGCGAGGCGTCTGCGTAGCGCAGGAAATACTCGCGGATGCCGGCTTGCGTCGGTGTCGTGTAGTAGGGCGTCAGCACCATCAGTGCGTCCGCGCCTGCGTCGGCGAATTCCTGGCCGGCTTGCAGTGCGTCGTGGAAGCCGGGGTCCAGTACGCCGGGGATCACCGGCACGCGGCCGGCGACGGCGTCTACCGTCAGCTTGCACATGCGGATGCGTTCGGCGCGGGCCAGCGCGCCGTATTCGCCCGTGCCGCCCAGCGGCACGATGCCGTCGATGCCTTGCTTGAGCAGATAGGCGATCAGCGCCTGGGCGGCCGGGGCGTTGATCGTGTCGTCGGCGTTGACCGGGGTGGGGATCGCGGGGAACACGCCGCGCAGTTGGCTTGCATTCAACATGGAATAGATCCTGATAAAAGGGAAACGGCGCCGCGTGTCAGCCCGCCAGGCTGCGGCGGCGCAGCCGGTCGGCGAGCCAGATCAGCGCGGCGATGAAAATGAACAGGCAGGTCGATACCGCTGCGATCACGGGCGAGATTTGCAGCGTCACCTCGTCCCAGAACTGCTTGGGCAGGGTGGCGTTCAGGCCGCCCGAAGCGAACAGCGCAATCGTCAGCTCGTCGAACGACGTTGCAAACGCGAACAGGAACGACGACATCAGGCCCGCGCCCAGGATCGGGAACGTCACGAATCGCAGCGTCGACCACGGGCCGGCGCCCAGGCTTTGGGCCGCCAGGTCCAGGCGCGTGTCGTAGTTGCGCAGCACTGCCATCATCGTGATCACCACGTACGGCACGGCCACCACCGTGTGGGCCAGGATCAGGCCGATCGTCGAGCCCACCAGGCCGACACGGGCAAAGAAATAGAACATGCCCACCGCGATGATCATGCGCGGCACCACGATGGGCGACAGCACGAAGGCCAGCATCGCGGACTTGCCGCGCATGTCGGCGCGCACCAGCAGGAAGGCCGCTGGCGTGCCGATCAGCATGGCCAGGAGGCCCGTGCCCACGCCCACGATCAGTGACCGCGTGATCGCCTGCATCCATACCGGCGACGTGAACATCTGCTCGTACCATTGCAGTGATAAGCCCTTGGGCGGCCAGGTCAGGCCCGAACCCGAATCGAACGACAGCGGGATCATCAGGAACGCGGGGGCGGACAGGAAGGCCAGCACCGCCAGCACGATCCACCACAGTGTGCGGGACTGGCCGGTGCCGGACACCGAGCGGCGCAGGCGCTTGGGCAGCAGCGAGAACAGGCGGTCGGACAGCGCGGCCAGCACGTCCAGCAGCGCTTCGCCCGCGCGGCGCATCAGGCCGGGCTGGCTTGACGTACGAGGGCGCGATGCGCTGCCGCCGGTCATGGTCGACAGCCCCAGGATCTTGTCGTACAGGGCGAAGACCACCAGCACCACCACCAGCAGCAGCACCGACACCGCGCCGGCGAATTCCCAGTTCATGGTCTGCTGGACCTGGTCGATGATGATCTGCGTGATCATCGTTTCCTTGCGGCCGCCCAGCAGCGCAGGCGTGATGAAAAAGCCGATCGCGGTGACGAACACCATGATGGCCGCGGCGGCCACGCCGGGCATCGACAGCGGGAAGTAGATCTTCCAGAACGCCGTGCCGGGGCGCGCGCCCAGGGTCGATGCGGCGCGCGGCAGGTTGCGGTCGATGTTCTCCATGACCGACAGCATCGTCAGCACCGCCAGCGGCATCAGCGCATGCACCATGCCGACCAGCACGCTGCCGAAGTTGTAGAGCAGGTTGGCCGGCGCATCCAGGATGCCCAGCGCCTGCAACAGCTGGTTGACCACGCCGTTGCGGCCCAGCAGCACGACCCAGGCGAAGGTGCGCACCAGGAAGCTGGTCCAGAACGACAGCAGCACCCAGAACAGCAGCGAGGTCTTGCGCCGGGCCGACAGGCTGGAGATCAGGTAGGCGACCGGGTAGCCGGCCACCACCGCAAAGAACGTCGTCCACAGCGAGATCTTCAGCGTGATCAGCAGCACGTTGACGTACACCGACGACTCGAACAGCCGGTGGTACTGCGCCAGCGTGAAGCCCTGGTCGCCGTAGAAGCTGAGCAGCAGCAACTGGCCGACCGGATAGATCAGCAGCACCAGCAGCAGGATCACCAGCGGTGCGGCCATCAGGAAATGGCGGCGGCCCTGGCTCATGCGCTTGCGGGGAGGGGCGAGGGGGCTCATGCCGTCACTCCGCGATGGCGACCGCGTCGGCGGCCTGCCAGCTGACCGACAAGGGCTGGCCGATGGCGTATTGCTCGGCCTCTCGGCGGGTGGGGTAGGCCACCACGATCGGGGCGCCGTCGGGCACGCCCGAATCGAGGTACAGCTTGGTCAGGCTGCCCGTCACCATCACGTCGAGCAGCTTGCCGGTCAGGGCCGGGCCGTTGGGGCCGGGGGCCGCGGCGGGGCCGGCTTGCAGGTTCTGCGGCCGCAACATCAGCGTGACCTTCTGGCCGACCTTGATGGCGGCGCCGTTGGACAGTACCTGGCCGGTCACGCCCTGGTGCGCCAGCTTGACGGTCAGCGTGTCGCCATCCACCGCGGTGACTTCACCCGGCAGCAGGTTGGATTCGCCCAGGAAGTCGGCCACGAACAGCGTGCGCGGGCGGAAGTACAGGTCGGCCGGGGTGCCCAATTGTTCGATCGCGCCGCCGTTCATCAGGCAGATGCGGTCGGACATGGTCATGGCCTCTTCCTGGTCATGCGTCACGTAGACGATGGTCGTGCCCAGCTCGCGGTGGATGCGCTTGATCTCCAGCTGCATCTGGTCGCGCAGCTTCTTGTCCAGCGCGCCCAGCGGTTCGTCCATCAGGATGATCGCGGGGCGGTAGACCATGCAGCGCGCCAGGGCGATGCGCTGCTGCTGGCCGCCAGACAGTTCGCGGGGCAGCCGCGTGCCGACCTGCGGCAGCCGCACCATGTCCAGTGCTTCCTGGGCGCGGCGCTTCGCTTCGGCCGCCGGGACCTTGCGCATCTTCAGCGGAAACGCGATGTTCTCCAGGATGGTCATGTGCGGGAACAGCGCGTAGTTCTGGAACACCATGCCGATATCCCGCTCGTACGGCGCGCCGTAAGTGACGTCGTGGCCGTCGATCAGCACGCGGCCTTCGTCTGGCCGGGCCAGGCCGGCGATCAGGCTGAGCAGCGTGGTCTTGCCCGATCCGGACGGGCCCAGCAGGGTCAGGAATTCGCCGCGGGCGACGTCCAGGTGAGTGGGCGCCAGGGCGACGAAGTCGCCGTAGCGTTTGCCCAGGCCGGAGATTTGCAGATTGGAAGAAGACATGGTGTTCGGCGTATGCAGAGATTTACTTCAGGACCCAGCCGTTGAAGCGCTCGAGCACGTCGCGCTGCTTGTCCAGCCAGTACGCGGCGTTGATGTGCAGGCCGGTCTTGATGTTGTCGGGATGGGTGGGGCAGTTGCGCGCCACGTCGGCCTTGATGAAATCAAACGCGGCGGGTTGGGTGACGCCGGCGGCGAAGTACTCGACCAGCGCGGCCTGGCGCTTGGGGTCGGACGCGAACTTGATGAATTCGCGGCAGGCGTCGGCGTTGGGCGTGCCCTTCAGGATGGACCAGTTGTCGCAGCCCCAGATGTTCTGGTCCCACACGATCTGCACGGGGGCGCCGTTGGCGATGGCCGATTGCGCGCGCGAGACCCAGGTGGCGATCATGTCGACCTCGCCCGAACCCAGCATCTGTTCGACCTGCGCGCCGGTGTTCCACCACACGTCGACCGACGGCTTGATCTTGTCCAGGCTGGCCAGGGCGCGGTCGACGTCGCAGGGGTAGACCTTGTCGGTGGGCACGCCGTCGGCCATCAGCGCTTCTTCGATGGTGTCGAACGGATGCTTGCGCAGGCCACGGCGGCCGGGGATGTTCTTGACGTCCCAGAAGTCCGCCCACGAGGCCGGGGCGCGGCGGCCCTTGAAGGCGTCGGTGCGGTACGCCAGCACCGTGGTGTAGACGTTGTTGCCCACGCCGTAGGGCGACATGTATTGCTTGGGAATCGTGGCCACGACCGGGTCGGATTCCAGGCCGTGCTTTTCCAGGTAGACCTTGCCGCCTTCGGTCAGCATCAGGATGGCGGGCTGGCTGATCTTGGCCATGTCCCAGGTGTAGTTGCCGGTGTCGACCATGCTGCGGATCTGCGCGGTGGGCTCGGCGTTGGCCTGCACGCCCACCACCTGGATGCCGGTGGCGTCGGTGAACGGCTTGTAGAACACGGCGCCATAGGCCTTGCTGTAGATGCCGCCGTCATCGCGCACGACGATGCGCTTGGAGGCCGCGCGCGACGGCGTCCAGATCATGGGCATGGCCAGGGCGGCGACGCCGGCGGCGGCGGTCTTGAGCGCGCTGCGGCGCGAGGCGTTGTACGTAGTGCGTTTCATGGAAGGCTCCAGCGGGGCGGGGACGGCGGACGGAAAGGGCGCTTCAGGGCAGCAAGCGGCCGGGATTGAAGAGGGCGGCGGGGTCGAAGCCGGCTTTCAGCGTGCGCATCATGGCCAGCTCGACCGGCGACTTGTAGTGCGCCATTTCGGCCAGCGACGTGCGGCCCACGCCATGCTCGGCGCTGAAGGTGCCGCCCAGCGCATCGGCGGCATCGTTGACGGCGCGGCGGATGGCGGCGGCCGTGGCGTCGCGCTCGGGCAGCGCGTTCCAGGCGTCGAACGTGAAGAACGGAATGAAGTGCACGTTGCCGTCGCCCAGGTGGGCCACGATCAGGATGGGCAGGCCAGGCACCAGGCGATGGACGGCTGCGGTGGCCTCGGCAATGAACTGCGGCACGCAAGAAACAGGCACGGCGCTGTCGGTGGTCAGGCCGACGCCGGCCTTCTTGTTGCCTTCGGACACGCTGTGGCGGACTTCCCAGAGCGCGGCGCGCTGGCTGTCGTTGGTGGCCAGTACGGCGTCGTGCAACAGGCCTTGTTCCGAGGCCTGTTCCAGGATCTGCTGCAGCACGTCCTGCAGTTCGGGGCCGCTGCCGGTGTCCGACAGTTCCACCAGCACGTGCCACGGATGCACGCCCGCCAGCGGATTCTTGCGGCCCGGCACGTGCGCCATGACGATGTCCAGCTGGTTGCTGTCGATCATTTCGAAACCGGACAGGCGCGAAGCGCATTGCTGCTGGAACAGGCCCAGGATGTCCAGCGCGGCCTGCGGATCGGTCGGCGCCAGCCAGGCGACGGCGTGGCGGGTGGGCAGCGGGTGCAGCTTGAGCACCGCCGCGGTCACGATGCCCAACGTGCCTTCGGAGCCGATGAACAGGTGCTTCAGATCAAAGCCGGTGTTGTTCTTGCGCAGCGCGGTCAGGCCGTGCCAGATCGTGCCGTCGGGCAGCACCACTTCCAGCCCCAGGATGTTGTCTCGCGTATTGCCGTAGCGCAGCACGCCGGTGCCGCCGGCATTGGTGGCGATGGTGCCGCCGATCTGGCACGAACCTTCGGCGCCCAGGCTGATGGGGTACAGGCGGCCGGCCTCGGCGGCCGCCTGCTGCACGGTGGCCAGCACGCAGCCGGCTTCGACTTCCATGGAGTTGTTGGCGGGGTCGATGCGGCGGATCTTGCGCAGGCGGGCCAGGTTGACGATGACGGGCGGCGGGCCCGCCGCATCGGGCACGGCGCCGCCGCACAGGCTGGTGTTGCCGCCTTGCGGCAGCACCGGGGTGGCGTGGACATTGCACAAGCGCACGATGTCGGCCACCTGCTGCGGGGTCCCCGGCAGCGCCACGCACAGGGCCGGGCCCTTGTAGCGGCCGCGCCAGTCTTCGGTGTAGCCGGCCATGTCGGCCTCGTTGCGCAGGATCGCGTCGGCGCCCAGGGCCTGGGTAAGCGCGTCGAGCAGGGCAGTGCTGGTCATGTCTGTCGTCCCATGGGGATCGGGGGGAAGGAAACCCGATCACGTTGAGACACAGCATACGATTACTTAAATCGCTTTTCGATTTGATTAATCGTATATCAATTGATTTTAGGGTATGTCCTAGGGCGGAAGGCCCGAATGGCGGTTTTTAAAATAATCGAAATACAATCGATAC
The DNA here is from genome assembly GCF_059760725.1 of Achromobacter sp. 1014246743. NCBI lineage: Bacteria > Pseudomonadati > Pseudomonadota > Betaproteobacteria > Burkholderiales > Alcaligenaceae > Achromobacter > Achromobacter sp. 1014246743. Next base: position 35,872 of record NZ_JCBANA010000061.1, on the reverse strand, counting down.
GTTCGATATGTAATTTAAACGGAATCCGGCCAACAAGGAAGAGCCATGCTGCCCAGCGTGATGGATTACCGGACGCAGGCGCGCAAGCGGCTGCCCCGGCTGGCGTTTGATTATCTGGAAGGCGGGGCCGAAGACGGCGCCACCCAGCGGCGCAATACGGCCGCCTATGGCGAGCTGGAATTCCAGCCCCAGGTGCTGGCGGACGTGAGCGACTGCCAACTGGGCACCACGGTGCTGGGCGCCGCCGCAGCCATGCCCGCGATCGTCGGGCCGACCGGCCTGAACGGCCTGTTCTGGCCCGACGCAGACGTGCACCTGGCGCGCGCCGCCCACCAGGCCGGCCTGCCGTTCGTGCTGTCCACCGCGTCGACCTCGCTGCTGGAAGACGTGCGCGCGGCCAGCGCGGGCGAACTCTGGCTGCAGCTCTACGTGCAGCGCGACCGCCGCATCGCCGAGCACCTGATGGACCGCGCCTGGCGCAGCGGCTACACCGTGCTGTTCCTGACCGTGGACGTGCCGGTGCACGGCAACCGCGACCACGACAAGCGCAACGGCTTCAAGCTGCCGCTGCGCCCATCCGGCCGCCTGTTGCTGGACCTGGCTGCGCACCCCGGCTGGTGCTGGCGCATGCTGCGCGGCGGCGGTCCGCAGCTGAAGAACCTGGCCGTCAGTTCCAACGCGCGCGAAGACATCACCGAGCAGGCCGGTGCGCTGAGCCGGCAGATGGATCTGGCGTTGACCTGGGACGACATCGATTGGCTGCGCCGCAGATGGCACGGGCGCATCGTCATCAAGGGCATCCAGACGCTGGCCGACGCGCGTCGCGCCCGGGCCCGCGGGGTCGATGGCATCGTGCTGTCCAACCATGGCGGCCGGCAGCTGGAAAGCGCCCCCTGCATGCTGGATGCCTTGCCCGAGGTGGCGGCTGAACTGGGGCATTCGCTTGAGATCCTGGTGGACGGCGGCGTGCGGCGCGGCAGCGATATCGCCAAGGCGGCGGCGCTGGGCGCGCGCGCCGTGTTGCTGGGCCGCGCACCGCTGTACGGATTGGCCGGTCGCGGGCCGCGTGGCGCGGGCGAGGTGCTGGCGATTCTGCGGACCGAGCTCGAGAACACATTGAGGCTGCTGGGGCGGGACCACATCGGCGCCCTGGACGGCGCCGCGGTGCGCCGGCGCCGCGCCATTTTCGATTGACCTGAGGAACGGAACATCATGCGCGAAAAGATTGTCTTCATCGGCGGCGGCAACATGGCCAGCGCCATCATCGACGGCCTGCTCCGGCAGGGCCGCAAGCTCGCCGACTTCCTGGTGGTGGAACCCTGCGAGTCCACCCGCGCCAGCCTGCTGGCGCGTGGCCTGGCGTGCCGCGAAAGCGCCGGCCCCGAACTGGCCGACGCGGCGTTGTGCGTGCTGGCGACCAAGCCCCAGGGTTTGCGTGAAGCCTGCGCGCAGGTACAGGCGCACTTGCCGGCGCACGCCACCGTGGTCAGCATCGCGGCGGGCGTGAATCTGGCTTCCCTGTCGCAATGGCTGGGGGACCATGCGCGTATCGTTCGCGCGATGCCCAACACGCCCGCCAAGGTGGGGCTGGGCATGACGGGCCTGTACGCCACCGCGGCTTGCGAAACGGCGCAGCGCGACCAGGTGGACAGCCTCTTCGCGGCGGTGGGCGAACGCATCTGGGTCGACACCGAAGCCATGATCGACGCGGTCACCGCCGTGACCGGTAGCGGCCCGGGCTACGTGTTTTATTTCATGGCGGCGCTGGAAAAGGCGGCGAGGGAGTTGGGCTTTGGCGCGGCCGATGCGCGGCGCCTGGCGGTGGCGGCGTTTCGCGGCGCGGCCGAACTGGCCGCGGGCGACGATGCGGCGCTGACCGAGTTGCAGGACCGCGTGACATCCAAGGGCGGCACCACCTACGCCGCGCTGACGCACCTGCGCGAGGCCGGCGTGGCGCAGGCCATCACCGAGGCGGCCTTGAAGGCCGAGCAGCGCGCACGGGAATTGTCGGCGGGGTAGGTCGACGGGGTCAGCGCTGGCGGCCCAGCCACGCCAACAGCAATACCGATGCCGCGATGGCGGCCACGTTGAATTGCATGGCGCTGGCGAACGCGTGCGCATAGCGATCGCCGACCGCAGCATCGGCATACGCATCCAGCGCGCCGCTGAACAGCATGCCTGCTGCGGATACGCCCAAGGCTGCGCCCACCTGCTGCAAGGTCGCGACCACGCCGGCGGCCATGCCGGCGTGGCGGTCTTCGACCAAGCCCAGCGCCAGGTTCACCAGCGGCGTGTTCACCGCGCCTTGCGCCGCACCGAGCCACACCAGCGCGGGCACCAGCGACCAGGGCGCCAGTGCGCCGCCCGCCGCCCCCACTTGCAGCATCAACGCCGCCGTCGCGCCGCCATACAGCACGGCGGCCACCAGGATCGCGCGCGTGCCGCAACGCGCCACCAGCCGCGGCGCCGCCATCGAGCCGGCCACGAAGCCCACGCTGGCCGGCGCGAACACCGTGCCCGCCGTCAGCGGGTCCACGCCCAGGCCGGTCTGCAAGAGCAGGGCGTAGCAAAGGAACATGGCGCTGGCGGTGGAAAACACCAGCGTCACCAGCAGGCAGCCCGCCGCAAAGCGCGGTTGCGTCAGCAAGGCCATGTCCACCAGCGGCGTGCGGCCTGCGGCAGCGGCGCGGCGCTGCAATTGCGTGAACCACGCCAGCAATGCGATCGACGCGACGCCCGCGGCCCAGGTCCACACGGGCCAATGGCGCGCGGGGCCTTCGACCAACGCCAGCAGCAGCAAGCCCAGGCCCAGGCCGACCAGCGCGGAACCCGGCCAGTCCATGCTGGCGCCCGCGGCATCGCGCGATTCGGGAATGTGACGGGCCAGCCGCCAGGCGATCAATCCTAGCGGGACGTTGACCAGGAAGATCGTGCGCCAAGCCAGCCCGAACAGATCGGCATGCACGATCCACCCGCCCAGCACCTGGCCGGCGATGGCCGCCAGCCCCAGTGTCATGCCGAGCAGGCCGAAGGCGCGGCGGCGCGCATGGCCGTCGTAGCTGACGCGGATCAGCGCATAGACCTGCGGAAACAGCATCGCCGCGGCCGCGCCTTGCAGCACGCGCGCGGCGATCAGCGCGTTGGCGCTGGGGGCCAGGCCGCACAGGGCAGACGCCAATGCAAAGCCCGCCATGCCCAGCATGAACAGGCGCCGCCGGCCATGCCGGTCGCCCAGCCGGCTGCCGGCAATCAACAGCACGCCATAGGCCAGCTCGTAGGCCACGATGATGAAGTTGATCTGCGCGAAGCTGGCGTCCAGCGTGGCCTGCATGCTGGGAATGGCGACGTTGACGACGAACAGGTCGAAGATGGTGATGAAGCCGCCGGACAGCAGCACGGCCAGGCCGAGCGGGCCGGGCGTGGCGGGTGATGATGCGGGGGCGGGGCAGGCGGCGGGCAGGGCGCTGGAAGACATGGATAGGCCAGGGGAAAGACGATTGGCGCTATTCTGGGCGGGTCCGCAGCCTTATACAATTTAGCTGTTTATGCTGTTACTGAAGGCAATAGCCGATGCCCCGTTCCCGCAAGCCTGATCCCGTGATCGACGTGGCGCCTGTCGCCGCGTCGGTCTCCTCCTCCCGCGCCACATCGGTTGCCGCAGGCAGTGCGGCGGCGGCATCGGCTCCCCCGTCCGCGGCACGCCTGGACCGCACGCGCAGCGACCTGGCCGAATTCCTGCGCCTGCGTCGCGAACGCCTGAGTCCTGCGGCGTTGGGCCTGCCCGCCGGCGGCCGCCGCCGCACGCCGGGCCTGCGGCGCGAAGAAGTGGCGGCCCTGGCGGGCGTGGGCCTGGCCTGGTACACCTGGTTCGAGCAAGGCCGCAACATCAGCGTGTCGGCGACGTTCCTGGAAAACCTGGCGCGCGTGCTGAAGCTGGATGCGGCCGAACGCCGCCACCTGTATCTCCTGGCGCATCAACGTCCGCCCGCGGAACCCGGCCGCACCTGGTGCACCGTGCCGCCGCAGGTACGCCGGCTGATGGACGACCTGCCGACGCGCCCCGCCTACATCCTGAACCTGCGCTGGGACGTGGTGGTGTGGAACGCCGCGGCCGAGCGCGTGTTCGGTTTTGGCGCGCAGGCTCCGGGGCGGCGCAATCTGCTGTGGATGCTGTTCACCGACCCCGCCATGCGGCAGTTGTTCGTCGACTGGCCGGCGCAGGCGCGCGCCATGTTGTCGACCTTCCGGCGCGACTTTGCGTCGGCCGCGGGCGTGCCCGACATCGCGGAGCTGGTCGACGAACTTGAGCGGGTGTCGCCGGACTTCAAGGCGTGGTGGCGCGAACACGATGTGCACGGCAACTGCATGGGCGTGCGCAGCCTGCACATCGGCCCGCTGGGCGACGTGGCCTTCGAGCATTCGACGTTGTCGGTCGACGAAAGCCGGCATCTGCGCCTGGTGGTGTACGCGCCCGCACCGGACGAACCGCAGGCCCGCGCCTTTGCGCAGTGGCTGGCGCGCAAGCCCGCGCGGCCCGCGCGTGGCTCCAGAGAATAAGCGCCGCGTGGGTCTACGGCGGGGGCGCGGCGCACTCCTATAGTCGGCGCCATGCCTGCCGAAAACCTCTCCCGCCGCCATGCCCTGACCCTGCTCGCCATCGTGGTATTGGCGTGGGGATTCACCTGGGTCGTCAGCAAACTGCTGCTGCAATACATGACGCCGATCTGGGCGGTGGCGGCGCGCAGCCTGGTGGGCACTGCCGCGTTGCTGATGCTGGGCCTGGCGTTGCGCCGGGTTGCATGGCCGGTCAAGGCCGACATTGCCGTGATCCTCAGCGTGGGCCTCTTGCACATGGGCGCCTTTGCCGCGCTGGTCAGCCTGGGGTTGCAATACGTGCCGGCGGGCCGCTCGGTGGTGCTGGCGTACACCACGCCGCTCTGGGTGATTCCTGCCGCGCGGCTGTTCCTGGGCGAGCCGATCGGACGCGGCCGCCAGGCGGGCCTGGCGCTGGGCCTGGCCGGACTGGCCGTCATCTTCAATCCCCTGGCATTCGACTGGCACGACGGCGACGCCGTGTTCGGCAACGGCCTGGTGCTGCTGGCCGCGCTGTGCTGGGCCGCCAACATCGTCTACGTGCGGGCGCATCGCTGGGTCACGCCGCCGTTTGAACTGGCGTTCTGGCAGGCGCTGCTGGCGTCCGTGGTGCTGGCGGGGGTGGCGTGGGCGGCCGAAGGTACGCCACGCGTGGTCTGGAGCCCGGACCTGGGCTGGCTGCTGGGCTACGGCGGCGTGTTCGGCATTGCCGTGGCGTACTGGGCGGCGGTGAATGTGAACCGCTCGTTGCCTGCCGGCGTCACGTCCATCGGCTTGCTGGGCGTGCCGGTGGTGGGGCTGCTGTGTTCGGCGGCCATCCTGCACGAGCCGCTGAGTACGCCGCTGGTCGTGGGGATGGCGCTGATCGTGGCGGGTATCGCGGCCGGGGTGTTGGACAAGGGGCGTCGCTAGCGAGATTTGAAAAAGGCGCTTGACGCCGGGAAGTCGGGCTGTGTATCGTAAGATATATATCTTAAGATGCATCGTAAGTCATATCCCAGATACCCAGCGAGGCCATGCCATGCGCCACTTCCACTTCCTGGCCGCGTTTTCACGCGGTCTTCGCCATGAATCCCGCGACGGCCACGGCCGCGGCGGCCACGGTGGCCGCCATCATCATGAACGCGGCAGTCACCATCACGAATACGCCGGGGGGGCGTATGCTGGCCATGGCCGGCATCACGATTACCCCGGCAGCCCATACGAACAGCCTGGCGCTCGTCACGCCCAGGACATGCCTGACGGCAATTTCTGCGAAGGCGGCCGTGGCCGTCATCGTCGCCATGCCGGGGGCGGCGGTGGCTGGTTCGGCGGCCCCTGGGGCGGCCGTGGCGGCGATGCCGACGACAGCTTCGGCGGCGATGGCCGCGGCTGGGGCCGTAGCCGCAAGGTGTCTGCCGATGACCTGCAACTGATGCTGCTCGGCCTTCTGGAACAGAACCCCAGCCATGGCTACGAGCTGATCAAGGCGCTTGGCGCACTGTCCAACGGCTTCTACACACCCAGCCCCGGCATGGTCTACCCCGCGTTGACCTACCTGGAAGAGCTGGGCTACGCCACCGTCGAACAGGAAGGCACCAAAAAGCGCTACCACCTGGCCGAGCCGGGCCGCGCCCACCTGCAAGCCAACCGCGAGCGCTTGTCGGTGATGTTCAACAAGCTCAAGCACGTGGCGCGCAAGATGGACTGGATGCGCCAGGCCTGGAGCGGCGAATCGCGCGCCGCGCCCGCGGACGACGAGAACGCCACCGGCTGGATCGACGAATTCGTCCATGCCCGCCAGGCGATCCGCCATGCGCTGCTGGAACGCACCGAGGCCTCGCCGGCCGAACAGCGCCGCATTGCCGCGATCCTGCGCCGCGCCACCGAGGAAATCACCGGCAAGAAGGACTGTGCCTGATTCCGTTCATTCCATTGGAGTACCCATGACCCGTAGCGACCTGACTGTCGAACGCGTGCGCCATTCGCTGAAGATGCGCATCCTGACCGTGGCGCGCGTCGAGCGCATCGCGGGCCTGTTGGCCCGCGTCACCTTTACCGGCGAAGACCTGCACGACTTCGTCTCGGCGTCTTTCGACGACCACGTGAAACTGTTTTTCCCCGCCGATCCATCCCAGCCGCCGGCTTTGCCCGAAGTCGGCCCCGACGGCATCAAGTTCCCCGAAGGCGTGCCGCGTCCGGCCGCGCGCGACTACACGCCGCGCCGTTTCGATACGGCCCGCCAGGAACTGGATATCGACTTCGTGCTGCATGGCGATGGGCCTGCGTCCACCTGGGCCGAGCAGGCCGAGGCGGGCCAGCGGCTGGGCATCGGCGGCCCGCGGGGTTCGTTCGTCGTGCCCACGGGCTTTGACTGGCATGTGCTGATCGGCGACGAGACCGCGCTGCCGGCCATCGCGCGCCGCCTGGAGGAACTGCCCGCCACCGCGCAGGCGCTGGTGCTGATCGAGGTGCCTGGCGCCGACAACGAAATCCCGCTGGCTACGCGCGCCCAGGCCAATGTGCGCTGGCTGCATCGCAACGGCACGGCCGCCGGCTACAGCACGTTGTTGCTGGAGGCCGCGCGCGAACTGACGTTGCCGCCGGGCGAGGGCTATACCTGGATCGCGGCGGAATCTGCGGCGGCCAAGGCCGTGCGCGAAATCATGGTGGCCCAGCACGGCATCGACAAGAGCCGCATTCGTGCCGCCAGCTACTGGAAGCGCGGCGCGATAGCGGTGCACGAGTCGCACGAAGACTGACGCAACGCACCCATCGGCCCTGGGCTGTCGTCCCACCGCGGCATATGTCGGCCGCGTGCGGGCGTCTACCCCTGCGCCAGCGCCAGCAGATTGGCCACGCGCCCGCGCGGTGAGTCTTCGCGCACCGCCAGCCCCAGCACCGCGCGCGGCCAATCCAGCGCAAACGGGCGGTACACCACGACGTCCGGACGCAGATGGCGCAGCGACGCGGGCACGATGGCCACGCCCATGCCCGCGGCCACCAGGTTCACCGCGGACGACAGCTGCGGCGCGCGCTGCCCCGGCAGCGGGTTCAGCCCATGCTGCCGGCAGGCGGCCATGATGTCGGCGCTGAGCCCATAGCCGGACTTGCGCGAATACTGGATGAAGCGTTCCTGCACCAGGTCGGCGGGCGCCAGCCGCTTGCGTCGCGCCAGCGCGTGGCCCAGCGGCAAGGCCACCATCAACGGCTCTTCGGTCAGTTGCAGAAAGCGCAGCCCGCCGTCCATCGCGAAGGGCGGGCGCACGAACGCCGCGTCGATCCTGCCGTCGCGCAGCTGCGCGACCAGCGTTTCGCTGTCGTCCTGCGACAGCGTCATTTCCACGTCGGGATACTGCTGCCGATACAGGCGGATCAGTTCGGTCACGACCGGGTGAAACGAGGCCGATTCGGTAAAGCCCAGCGCCAGCTCGCCGACCTCGCCACGCGCGGCGCGCTGCGCCGTCTGCACGGCCGCCTGGGCGCGTTGCAGGATGTCCTGCGCGCATGCCAGGAAGGCGCGGCCCGCGTCGTTCAGGCTGACGCCGCGCCCGCGGCGGTCAAACAGCGGGGTACCCACTTCTTCTTCCAGTTGCCGGATCTGCTGCGACAACGGCGGCTGCGCCATGCCCAGCTGTTCGGCGGCGCGGGTGAAGTGCTGGGCCTCGGCCGTGGCCACGAAATAGCGCAGGTGACGCAGTTCCATATCGATACCTGAAAAGTACTGATTATCAATTTTCCATATATTGGACATTCTATTGCAGCGGAACGATCATGCAGGCATCGATCTTTCGTTTTCAAGGAATGCACATGGCCCCCTCTCTGACCCCCGGCGCGCGGCTGCGCCAGCTTCTGGCGCAGGACATCGTGGTGGCGCCCGGCGCCTACGACGGGATGTCGGCCCGCCTGGTGACGGCCGCCGGTTTCAATGCGGTGTACGCCAGCGGCGGCGCCATTGCCCGGGCCGCCGGCTACCCGGACATCGGGCTGCTCAGCTTTACCGAGGTGATGGACCGCGTGGAAAAGATCGTCGATGCCAGCGGCCTGCCGGTGGTGGCCGATGCGGATACGGGTTTCGGCGGCTCGGCCAACGTCGAACGTACCGTGCGCATCATGGAGCGCGCCGGCGTGGCTGCCTTTCATATCGAAGACCAGTCATTTCCCAAGCGCTGCGGCCACCTGGACGACAAGAGCCTGGTGGACGCCGGGGAAATGTGCCGCAAGGTGCACATCGCGCGGCAGACGCTGGCCGACGCCGATACCCTGGTGATTGCGCGCACCGATGCCATTGCGGTGGAAGGCTTTGACGCGGCCATCGCGCGCGCCGAGCAATACGTGAAGGCGGGCGCCGACATGGTGTTCGTCGAAGCGCCCGAAACGCTGGAGCAGATCCGCGCCATCGCCGCGCGGTTGCCCGGGCTGAAGCTCATCAACATGTTCTACGGCGGCAAGACGCCGCTGGTGCCGCTGCCCGACCTGGCGGCCATGGGCTATCGCCTGGCGATCATTCCGTCTGACCTGCAGCGTGCAGCCATTCACGCGATGCAGGCCACGCTGGCCGCCATCCGCGAGACGGGCGACAGCCGCGCGCTGGCCGACCGGCTGACCAGCTTCAAGGAACGCGAAGAGATCGTGCAGACGCGCCGCTACCTGGCGCTGGATACGCAGTAACCGCGCGCTGTGGACCGGGCGCGGAACGCCCGGTCACGGCAATGCATCCGGCAGCCGCAGCGCACCCGGTGACTGCGCCGTTGCGACTGCGCGCTAGCGCTGGCAGCGTTGCGGCATCGACAGTGGCCACAGCCGCTGGTTGTACGCACCGTACAGCGTGCGGATGCCACATTCCATGCCGACCCGCGCCACCATGGCGCCTTGCTGATCCAGGATCATCGACATGTCGCGCGTGGACACCACGGCGCGTTGGCCCGAGAACGGCGTAGCGTATTGGTACACCGGCGCGATCGCCAGCTTGCCCTGGCCGTCGGCATAGCCCAGCAGGCCGCCCACGCGGGCCAGGGCCAGGCCGTCGCGTCGCAAGCCCAGGTATTCAAACACCGGGCCATCGGCCACGGCCTTGTCGTTGACGGCGCGCTCGGTGCCGTTGGGCAGCGTCATGACCGCGCGGCCCTCCGAGAAGCCCGAGCCGAAACCGGCCAGCGTCATGCGCGTCTTTCCCGTCAGGTCCGCATAGTGGGTGATGTGCCGGCCCTGCTGCTGGTCGCGCCGTACCAGCCAGGGCGAGCCCGTCGGCCAGCTCCATTCGCCCGCAGGCAGCGTGGCCACGGTCTTGCCGTGTTCGTCGATGAGGCGCGCACCGTCATCGTCGCTGAGCAGCGCGCGGGCGGGCTTGCCCTGGAAGGGCGTGCCGGCGACCGGACCCGGGGCGATCTGCCAGCGGCCGGCGCCGTCCAGGTAGCCGTAGCGGTTGGCGCGGCGGATGGACATCCAGCTGCCCATCGGGGTGTAGCTGGCGTCCTGCACGTCCAGCGCATCGGACGCGTCGGGCGCGATCATCCAGCGCTGCTTCTGGCTGTAGGCCAGGTAGGCGCCGTCGTCGGTGCGCGAGACGTCCATGCCGGACTGGAACGTGGTCAGCGCGCGGCCGGCGGTATTGATGACGGCTTGCGGCCGCTGGTAGTCCTCGCCCTTCCAGCCCGCCTGCGACACCAGCCACAGCTTGTCGCTGACGCGCGTGGCGCCGTGATGGCTGGGCGGCACGACCCACTTGCCTTGCTGGTCGATCACGCCGACCTTGTCCGCGCCCAGGGCGGCCACGGCCTGGCCCTTTTGGAAGACGCCTATGAACTGGAACGCGGGCGCCGACACTTCCTTGCCGGCGATGAAGTCGTACAGGCCCCACGGATCGCCTTCCGCCGCGGTCTTCAGGTAGCGCACCAGGCCGGGCGCCACGACCTCGGCCTCGAAATAGTCGGGCAGGGCGTAGGTCTTGCCGGCGCGGTCGATCAGGCGCGCTTCGCCTTTGGCGTAGATCAGCGCATAGCCATGGCGGAAAGCGCCGATGTGCTGCTGCAAGGGCAGGTCCATCGGCTTGCCGCGCGCATCCAGCAACTGCATGCCGTCTTCGGTCTGCGCGGCGTAGCGCAGTTGGTCGGCGGTGGGCGTGTCGCCGGCTTCGTCTTTCGCTGCGTATTCGTCTTGCGGGCCGTCCAGCGGCAGCACGGCGGTCCACGTCTTGTCGGTGGCCACGCTGCCATCGGCCAGCAGCAGGCCGGCGCTGCTGTCGCCGCACTGGCAGTAGCCCTGGCCCAGCAGGCCCAGTGGGCCGCCGGGCACATCCAGCGGCATGTCGCGCAGTTGCGAACCCTGCGCGGCCGCCAGGGCCTCGGGCTGCAGTATCGCGCGGCCCTCGGCATCCAGTGCATTGAACAGCTCACCGTCTTCGCCGGACAGCCACAGCTTGCCCTGGCGCAGCGCGAGCCGGCTGACATTGGCCAGCCAGGGCGGCGCGGTGTCGCCATGCAGCCACGTGCCCTTGGGCGTGAGCAGCCCGGCGACGCGGCCCGCGGGGTCGCGGAACAGCACGTAGTTGCCTTCATTCTCGGCAGCCGTCATGCCCGTGCCCAGGGTCACGGGTTCGGCGCGGCCCGGCACATAGGCCTTGAGCGTGTCGCGCGTGGCGTAGACCAGCGTGTCGCCGTGCAGCACCGTCGACTGCGCCTCGGCGTCGGTCAAAGTGCCCAGCGGCTGGCCGGCGGCGTCGAGCAGCGCATAGCCGCCGCGCGGCAGCTGCGCGCTCCAGAATGCCTCGCCCACCTTGATGATGCGGCGATAGTCCTTGCCCTGGCCGATGACGTTGCCGGCGGTGTCGATCAGCGCCACCTCGTTTTCACCCTCGGCAAGCGCCAGGGTGTCCTTGGATCGGCGCGAGATGTCCAGGTACTGCGGTTTCACGCGCCAGTTCCAGTCGCTGCCGAGCAGCCCATACCGACCGTTCGCGTCGGCGGCGATGAACAGGTCGGGGCCGTAGCCGGACAGGATGCGGATGTCGTCGGTGGCGTAGCGGCGTTCGCCGGTGTTGGAGCGGTATTCCTCGCGGTAGGTGATGGCCACCTGCGCCGGCTTGCCCTCGCCCAGTTGCACGCTTTGCACGCTGGCATCAAGCGCATCGCCCACGGTGTTGCCGCTGCGGTCGATCAACTGGTATTGGCCATCCCGCGTCACCACCGCCAGCCCCGCTTCGACGAAGTCGGACACGCTGCTGTAGCGCGGCGGCACGGCCATCTTGCCCTTGGCATCGATAAAGCCCCACTTGCCCTTCCAGCGCACCGCGGCCAGGCCATGGTGGAAGTCGCCGACCGCCTCGAATTGCGGATTGATGGCCAGCTTGCCGTTGCCGTCCAGAAAGCCCCAGGCGTGCCGGCGCAGCGATTCGTCGGTGGGGACGCGGTCGATCTCTTCCAGCGCCGACGGCAACAGCACGGCGGCGCGGTTGTCGGACAGCGCGCGGATGCAGCCCAGGGCCGCATTGCCGTGGCCGTCGCGATCCTCGACCATGGCGCTGGTGTTGACGGCCGACGCATCGACGCAGACGCTGCGCGCCTGGCGGTACTGGGCGTGGGCGGACAAAGAGACGCCCAGCGCGGCGAGGGCGCAGGCGAGACGGGTGGCGTGAAACGCGCGTGAGGTCATGGTCATTCTGCTTTGGCGGATGCGGGGACGGGCGCCAGTTCGATCTCGGCGGCTTCGGGGCAGGTCAGCTTTTCGCGCGGCCAGGCCTGGCGCTCTTGCGCGTCCAGCACCACGATTTCGTCGCACAGCTTGCCGAACAACGCGGTGGTCTTGCCCTGGGGGTCGATGAATTCCAGCAGGCGGCCGCGGCGCACCAGCGCGCGTTCGTCCTGGAAGTCGGAGGCCCAGCCGAAGTCCGGCGCGATCACGTAGCGGCCGGTCAGGTCGATGTAGCCGTACTGTTCGCCGGTGCGCTGGGTGCGTTGGGCAAGCGCCCGCCCATTGCGCAGCGGGCCCAGCTTGTCGAAGTAGGGGCCGACGATGCGCTTGCCGTCGGCGTTGATGAAGCCATAGCGGTCGTTCTGGCCGCGATACGGCACGACCCCTTCGCTGGCCTTGCGTTCCTCCAGCGAATACTTGCCCTTGATGCGGGTGATCTCGCGGCCCTGCAGGTCGGTGATGATGCCTTCGGACGTTTCTTCGTCGTCGAACACCAGGCGTTTCATCGACGCCAGCGGCGTGCCGTCGCCGCGCTGCGCAAGCAGCGTCTTGCCGTTTTCGTCCATCAGCCGGTAGCTCTGGCCGTCATAGACGCGGGCCAAGCCCTCGGGCTGCACGAAGAACGGGTTGAACTCACCGTTCACCGCGGCGATCTTCATGTTGCCGCGGGCATCGATCGCGCCATTGCGTGAACGGTATTGCACGTAGATCCAGTCGCCGTACTGTTCCTGGCGGTCAGGGCTGCCTTCCCACAGGCGGGTGGTGCCGCCCTGGCGGTCGAACAGCAGCGTGGCGCCGTCCTGCCCCTGCCCCAGGAAGCGGCCCTGCCGCAGGTCCTGCGGCTTTGCACTCAGCAGCGGGCTGCGCTGGCCGGTGCGCAGGTTGATCAGGCGATAGCTTTCGCGATAGCTGCTGGAAGCCCCCTTGCCGCGGGGTTCGCGCGCCAGCAGGTAGCCATTGCCCAGGTAGTCCAGGTCGTAGCTGCCGGCATAGGTGGCGGGCACCACCCATTTGCCCTGGCGGTCGATGACGCCCCAGCGGTCGTTGTCCTGGGCGTTGGCCCAGTCATCCTTGAATTCCTCGATGCTTTCAAGCGTCGGCTTGACGGCCACGCTGGCGCTGCGAATGTTCCACAGGCCCCAGCGTTGCCGGCGGTTGTCGTCCTGCGTGTAGTAGTAGAGCAGGTCGCCGTCGATCTTTTCGCCGTTGACTTCCACCCGCGCCGGCAGCTTCTGCACCTGGCCGCGCGCATCGATCAGCAATGCCGAGCGGCGGTCCATGCCGGTCGTGCGGGCCCAGGAATACGGGCCGTCGAACCCGCGGATGCCCTCGTAATCGGGCGGCAGCAGCCAGTTGCCTTCCGCGTCGATCAGGCCCACGCCGCGCTGGCGGGTCTTGACCACCAGCGGCGCGCTGGCGTTGTAGGTATTGATGTCGTCCCAATCCGGGTTGGTGACGATCCTGCCGGATGGGGTCAGGATGCCGGACGGCTGCGTGTAGTCGTCGGGGCGCAGCAGCGCCAGGGGCAGTTGGGCGTTGTCTTGCGTGCCGGCCTGGGCCTCGTCCGGTGCGGCGTCGGCTGCGTTCCGGGGCGTGAATTCCGACACCCGGTAGCGGGCCAGGCGCGCCGCGGTGTCGGCGTCCAGCAGCGTCGTGCCGTCTGGCCGGTAGATCTGCACCAGGCTGGCTTCGGTCTGCGTGCTGCTGCCGGTGATGTCGATCGCGGTTGCGGTGTCGGCGGCAGCAGTGGCGGCAGGGACGGCCTGGTCCGAGGCGGCATCCACCGCGGCATCGGCGACGGTGGCGGTGTCCGCGGCGGCGGTGGCCTCTGCGGGAACCGTGTCGGCGGCAGCGGCGGCCTCGGCCGGGGCCGCGGCCGTGGCGTCCGTTTCTTGCGGCGGCCGGACGGCATCGCCGCCGCCATTGGCGGGCGGCGTCGGGGCAAAGGCATACACCCAGGCCAGGCCATTCTTGATCGTCACCTGAGGCATGTGGCCGGGAATCTTGCGCATCTTGCCGTCGGGGAAGACCAGCATCACCGCATCGGCATCGCTCAGGATCTTCCAGCCGTTTCGTTCTTCGACGGCCGCGTAGTTGACCGAGAAGGTGTGCAGCGTGGCCAGCTTGCCATCGAGCAGCAGGGACGGGCCGTCGCCTTTGGACCTGACCAGCCACAGGCCGGGCGCGACCTGTTGCACGTCGCTGTAGCGGGTGTCGGACAGCGGCGTGCCGTCGGGGCGCACGAACATCCAGGTCTCGTCGCGGCGCACGGCGATCGTGTCGCCATCGCGTCGCGGCGGTTCGTGCGAACGCAGCACATCAGGGGCGATGGCCCAGCGGCCTTCGGCATCCAGCAGCCCCCAGGCGCCGCCGTAGCGGGCGCTGCGGCGCTGCGCGGGCAGGTAACCGCCGGTGGTGGGCTTGGACAACGCCATCACGTCGCCCGGCAGCGTCAGGGCGCGTCCGGTCGCCGTGTCGAACAGCCGCGGCGCTTGCGGCACTTCCATGGACGCCAGTTTCTGGCCGGGCTCGAAGCCCCACGAACGCATGCCCAGCTCGAACGTCTTGACGATCTGGCCCTGCCGGTTGACCAGCACGTCGCGCTCGTCCAGTTCGACCAGCGCGGTGCCTTCGGCGTTAAAGCCGGTGGCGCGCGTGAAGCGCGGCTGGATCGCCCACTCGCCGCGGGCATCGATGTAACCCCACAGCTCGCCCTGTTGCACGGCGGCCAGCCCGTTCTGGAAGGATTCGGCTTCCCGGAAGGCGGGCTGTATCGCCATGCGCCCTTGCTTGTCGATGTAGCCCCAGGTGCCGGCCGGGTCGCTCGTCTTGCCGACCTGCACGGCCGCCAGCCCCTCGGCATAGGCGCGGTTGCAGGGCGTGTCCGGGTTGATGGCATAGGTGCTGCCGAGGCACGCGCGCTGCCAGTCTCTGTCGTATTGGGCGCTGGCCGGCGCCGCGTACGAGCCGGCAATGGCCGTAGCGAGCGCCAACAGGCGGAATGAGCGAAGCCGGACGTGCCGCATGGTCGGGTTGCCTGCCAAAAGTGGGGGGAAGGCAGCACTGTAACCAGCAGTAGCAGTCAAAAAACCGAGAAATGTAACGATTAAGAACGAACCGTTAATCGTCCAGCCAGGCACCCTGGGCGCGCATGCGCGAACGGACCAGGGCGCGGGCGCGCGACAGGCGGCTGCGCACGGTGCCCACCGGCAGGCCCAATTGTGCCGCGGCATCCTCGTACGACAGTTCGTCCACGCAGATCAGCACCAGCAATTCGGCCAGGTCGGGCGGCATCGCGGCCAGCGAGCGGTCCAGGATGCGGAGCAACTGCAGCAGCTCGACGCGGTTGGCCGGATCGGCATGCAGGTCCGATTCGTCGGTCAGCGCGTCGTCGCTGACGAAGGTAAAGCGCCGTTCAGGCGAACGCGACAGGTGGTTGCGGATCAGGTTGCGCGCGATGCCGAACAGCCAGGTCGACGGCTTGCTCTCGCCGCGGAACTGGTCGTAGCAACAGGACATCTCGACAAACGCCTGCTGCGTGATGTCGTCGGCATCCGAGCCGTTGCCCACGTGGCGCAGCACGAAGCGTCGCAAGCGTTCGGATTCCTCGCGCACCAGCTGGCTGACCGGGTCGGGTTGGGCGGAGGCGGCGTAACGGAGAGCAGGGTGCATGGTGACGGTGCAACGGTGCATGGACGGGATGCTCGGCACGCCGGGCAAGCGGCGCCTGGCTTGGGCGCGCACCGTCCTGCCGCGGAGCCGGTGCGGTCCGCGCACGTTCTGATGGGCATGAGGGAATTCGGTGCAGGCCTGTGATCTCCCATGGCCCCTCGCAGGAAGAGATCGCAGGACGCTGCGAAATCAGTCTACGTTTGGAAGATTCGGTAGCAAATACGGCGGGCGCCGTATTTTTGGCCAACTTTTTGCGCGGGCAAGGCGCTTGGGTGGGGCGGGGCCGCGCCGTCAGGCGCTGGGCAGGCCCAGCCGAACCGCGTAGGCCACCAGCTCCGCGGTGCTGTGCAGCGTCAGTTTGCGCATCAGGTTTTCGCGATGCTTGCGCGCGGTCAACGGACTGATGTGCAGCGCCTCGCCGATCTGCGCGGACGTGGCGCCTTGCGCGGCCAGCGCCAGCACCTGTTGCTCGCGCCGCGTCAGGGTTTCGGCGGGGGCGGGGGCATGGCTGGGCCGGGCGCGGGCGGGTTGGCGGGCGTGGTCATCGTGCAGGCGCTGGATGGCTGCCATCAGTTCGCGCGAGCTGCCGGTCTTGGCCAGGTAGGCATCGGCGCCGGCCTCCAGGATGGCCTGGCGGCTGCGCGCGTCGGTATTGGCGGTGAGCACCATGATGTACAGCGCCGGGTGGCGTTCGCGCAGGGCGCGCACCCAGCCCGACCCCGCCACGCCGGGCATGCCCAGGTCCAGCACCAGCACGTCGGCGCCATGGGCGGCCAGCAGGGCCAGCACCTGTTCGCCGGTTGCCGCTTCATCCACCGACCCGATCAGGTTGGCCGCCTGGTGCATGACCATTTTCAAGCCCTCGCGCACGATGCCGTGGTCATCGGCCAGCAGGACGCGCAGCAGGGGAGGTGGCAGGGGCAGGGTCATGGAGGGCGGGAGGGGGCGCCGCAAGGTTGTGTCAGAATGATGCGTCATTATAGGGACCGATCCAGGCGCATGACCGACCCCGCCGCGCTGCCCCCACCTCGCTCGCCGGGCGAGCCTTTTTCCGGCACGCCGGGCGGCACGGCGCCCGATGTCGCCGATGCCATCGCGGCCGAGCTGGCCGCGCTGCTCTACCAGCAATCCCATGGCGTGCTGTTCGCCAACTTCGCTGTCGTCGTGCCCGTGGCCTATGTCATGCACGGCAGCGTGCCGACCTGGCTGCTGGCGTCGTGGGTCGCCATTGTCTATGTGCTGACCTTGCTGCGGGTGGCTGTCAGCCAACGCTTTGCGCGGCGCGGCCCCGGGCCGTTGCGGCCCTGGGTTCGGGGTTTCTGCCTGCTGTCCTGGACGTCAGGCCTGCTATGGGGGCTGGCGGGCGTGGCGGCGGTGCTGTCAGGGCAGGACATGCTGCTGGCTTTCGGCTGCGTCATGCTGGCCGGCATGTGCAGCGGCGCCGTGCCGTCGCTGTCGGCCTACCCGCCCGCGTACTCGGGGTCGGCGCTGGGCATGGTGGCGCCCTTCATCATCGCCTGCCTCGCGGCGGCCGACGGCCTGCACCTGGTGTATGCGGCCTTCGGCGTCTGCCTGTTGGGGGTCAACCTGTACTACAGCGCCGTCACCTATCGCAGCTTGCAGACCACGGTGGCGCTGCGCTTCGAGAACACGGCCCTGATCCACAGCCTGGAGCGTGAACGCGATCGGGTGGCCGCGGCCGACCGCGCCAAGACCCGTTTCCTGGCCGCCGCGGGGCACGACCTGCGCCAGCCGGTGCACGCCCTGGGCATGTTCACCGATGTGCTGGCCAGCCGCGCCGAACAGGGCAGCGTCACGCCACAGGACGCGCTGCAGGTGGCCCGCCGTCAGCAGACCGTGCTGGACGGCCTGAACCGCCTGCTCGACGGCCTGCTGGACCTGTCGCGCATGGACGCGCATGCGCTGCGGGTGGAACGCCAGGCGGTGGCGCTGGACTCCCTGTTCGACGATATGCGCCAGGACTTCGAACCCCAGGCGCGCACGCGCGGCCTGCGCTTGTCGGTGCTGCCCACCGCCGTCGTGGTCGACACCGACCCCGCCTTGCTGCGCCGCATCCTCGACAACCTGCTGGGCAATGCGCTGCAGTACACGGCCACGGGCGGTGTGCTGCTGGCGGCACGGCGGCGGCGCGGTGGCGTGCTGATCCAGGTATGGGATACCGGCGTGGGCATCGCGCCCGAGCGGCAGGAATCCGTTTTCGCCGAATTCACGCGCGGCGACGCGGCCCCGGCCGCGGCCATGGCGGGCCAGGGCCTGGGCTTGGGGCTGGCGATCGTTCGACGGCTGGCAGGGTTGCTGCACGGCTACATTTCGCTGCGGTCGGTGCCCGGCAAGGGGTCGGTGTTCTCGTTGTGGCTGCCGGCTGGCATTCCCGCCGCGCATGCCGCCGACGAAAATTAATCAGTTGAACGCCGGCGGCAGCGGCCCTGTAATAGCGCAAGCTGCCCGCCCGCGCGGGTGTTGACGTTTCCCACCCGAGGTCCGCCATGCCTGCCGCTCCGTCCGCCACGCCCGTTCATCCCGCCACCGTGCGCCGCCTGTGGGTCATGGTATTGGCCGGCGGCATCGTCATGGGCCTGGCGCTGGGCGTGCGGCACGTGCAGGGCCTGTTCCTCTTGCCCATCACGATGGACCGCGGCTGGTCGCGCGAGACCTTCGCCATGGCGCTGGCGGTGCAGAACCTGACCTGGGGCGTGGTGCAGCCGTTCACCGGCATGATCGCCGACCGCTACGGCTCGGCCAAGGTCGTCCTGGGCGGTCTCGTGTGCTACGCCGTGGGGTTGTTCGGCATGGCCCACGCCGCCAGTCCGGCGGCCTTCATGTGGACCGCCGGCATCTGCATCGGCATCGCGTTGTCGGGCACCGCGTTCGCCGTCATCTACGGCGTGCTCAGCCGCCTGGTGCCGCCGGAAAAACGCGGTTGGGCGCTGGGCATGGCCGGCGCGATCGGCGGGCTGGGGCAGTTCACCCTGGTACCCGCCGCGCAATGGCTGATCGGCGGCTGGGGATGGGTCAGCGCGCTGCTGACCTTCGCGGTGGTGCTGGCGGTGGTGCTGCCGCTGGCCTGGCCCTTGAAGGACACCGCACGTCGGGCGGCGCCGGCCGCCACCGGGGCGTCCGCCACGCCTGCCGACCTGCCCATGGGGACGGCCATTCGCGAAGCCTTCGCCCAGCCCGGCTTCTGGTTGCTGAACCTGGGCTTTCTGGCTTGCGGCTTCCAACTGGCGTTCATCGGCACCCACCTGCCGGCCTACCTGATGGACAAGGGCCTGCGCGCGGCCGACGCCGTCGCGGCCCTGGCCATCATCGCGCTGACCAATGTCATCGGCACCTATGTCTGCGGCATCCTGGGCGCGCACCACCGCCGCAAATACCTGCTGGCCGGCATTTACCTGCTGCGTACCGCCGCCATGGCGCTGTTCTTCCTGCTGCCGCTGTCCACCTGGTCGGTGTATGCCTTCGCGGCGGTCATGGGCTTCGTGTGGCTGGGCACGGTGCCCCTCACCAACGGCCTGATCTCGCAGGTGTTCGGCGTGCGCTACATCACCACGCTGTTCGGCTTTGTCTTCTTTGGCCATCAGGTCGGGTCTTTCCTGGGCGTGTGGCTGGGCGGCGTGGTGTTCGAAACCACCCATTCCTACGACCTGATCTGGCTGGGCGCCATGGCGCTGGGGGTGCTGGCGGCGGCGCTGCACTGGCCCATCGACGACCGCGAGCTGCCGCGCGTGCGGGCGGCAATGGCCGGCTGAAGGCGCCAAGGGCGCGCGCCGGGCGGGCGCAACGCCAATCCGCGCTATAACCTTGCGGTGCGCCGCGCTGGCGCGGACCGTTGCGGCAAGGAGCCCGACATGCAGATTCAATCCCGTTGGCTGTTCCCCTGCGAACCGCGCCATGTCTGGCCGCATTTCCTGCATGCCCGCATGGACGACAACCGTCCGCTGCTGTTTCGGCTGGGCGTGCCCAAGCCGATCAGCTGCAAGGTGCTGGAAGGCGTGGCGGCCGTGGGCAACACCCGTCAGTGCACCACCGACCGCGGCACCATCGACCAGCGCATCCTGATATTGCAGCCCGACGAACGCTTGCGCTATCAGATGCAGCAGAGCACCGTGTGGTGCGCGGACTGGGTCGGCAAGCTGGTGGATACCTTTGAGCTGCGCGCAGTGCCGGGACAGGGCACCGAAGTGCGCCGGACCACCCAGTTCGAGGCCGCGGGCAGCCTGCGCTGGATCAAGCAGGTCAGCCTCTGGGCTGGCTTGCGCCAGGCGCACGCCTACGCCAGCCGCAACTGGCGCCGGCTGGCCTTGCAGGCGCAGGCCTCGGAAGCGCAGGCCGCACCTGGCAGCGTCGCAGCGCGCTGACCGCCGCATGTGATCAACCCCGCGCATGTGATCAACCCCGCATCGGAGCAACGACAGGCATGAACAAAGGATTCGACGGCGTGCGGCCGGCTTCCGAATCGTCCATCGAGATCGGCTTTTTCTACCAGGGCCGGCATTGCGTGGAACGCATCCGCGTCAAGCCCACCGCCGCCAACCTGAAACGCGCGACCGCGCGGCGTGCCGCCATCCTGGCCGCCATCGCCCGCGGCGACTTCGACTACGACGCTGAATTTCCCAAGCGCGCCGCGTCCAACCTGCGCGCGCAATCGCAATCTTCCCTGCCTTCAACCCCTTCCGCCAAGGACGACGCATGACCCGCGCTGCCGCATTGCCTGTATACGACCTGACCGACGATGCCTTCAAGCCCTACGGCTGGATGCTGGGCAAGCCGATTCCGCAGGGCAACGGTGTGCCGCTCTTTACCAACGACGCCACCGATTTCTGGCAAGAGCACGTGTTCAACACCGGCGCGGGAGGGGACGCGGAAGTGCTGTGGGTCAATTACCGCAGCGCGTCGGCCGATATCGCCAGCCTGGAAAAGCACTTGCTGACGCAACAAGCCATCGTGCCGCTGACAGGCAGCATCATCCAGGTCGTGGCGCGCAGCGCGGCGGACGGCAGCCCGGACCTGTCCACGCTGGCCGCCTTTCATGTGGCCCAGGGGCAGGGCGTCTGCATGCGGCCCGGCTGCTGGCACGCAACCCGCGTGGCCGACACCGAGGTCACCTGCCTGATGCTGACCCGCCGGTCCACCACCGTGGACTTGATCCAGCACCTGACCACCGACGCCGCGGCCACCGAAAGCGCCATCACGCCGATTCCGCTGGCCCGGCTGGAAGGCTTGCCGCTGCCGCGGTGAGCGCGTCTGGCGTCGAGGAATCAGACGACAGGTAGTGCGATTGAGGGGGCGCTGTTTCACTATGGTCACAAAAAGTGTGCCAGAATTTCGACCACCCTTTTGTCTTGCCCGCGACGCTGCCGCCATCTGGGCGTTGCCAACATCCGCCCATGTTGGAGCATCGAATGCGCGACCGCCTGGTTGGCACTGCCCTTCTTTCCACCCTTCGCGGCATGGCCGGCGTGGCGCTGGCCGCCACCCTGGCCGGATGCAGCTTCACGTCGCCCGACGCGGCAACGGGGTCGCAGTTCGTGGGCATCGACGGCGTCTCGGCACCTGAAGCACGTCGCATCGCCAAAGAGGCCTACGTCTACGGCTACCCCATGGTCGCCAGCTATCAGGCCCTGTACGCCACGAACATCGATTCCGCCAGCCCGCAGTATCGCGGCCCCTTCAACACGCTGCACCTTGATGCGCGGGGGGGCACGCCGGAAGACGCCGGCCTCGCGGCGCCCGATCTCGACACCGCCAGGTCGTCCGCCGTGCTGGATCTGCGGGCCGAGCCGGTCGTCATCAGCGTTCCTCCCATGGAATCGCGGCGCTACTTCGCGCTGCAGCTGACTGACCTGTACGGCCAGAACTTTGCCTATATCGGCAGCCGCGCCACGGGCAATGGCGGCGGCCATTTCCTGATCGCAGGTCCCCGCTGGAAAGGCACGGCGCCCAAGCACGTTTCCAAGGTCATCGTCGCCGAAACCGAGCTGGTCACGCTTTCCGGGCGCACCCTGCTGTTTTCCTCGGCCGACCTCGCGAACGTCAAGCGCATCCAGGCGGGCTACAAGCTCCAGCCCTTGTCGGCCTTCCTGAAAAAGGCCGCGCCGCCCGCGCCGGCGCCGGTCGCCTGGATCGTGCCGGAAGCCCCCGCCCAGATGCGCAGCTCGCTCGAGTTCTACAACCAGCTGGCATTCCTGCTGCAGTTCGCGCCTGTCGAGCACAGCGAAAAAACGCTGCGCCGGCGCCTGGACAGCCTGCGCATCCGGCCGGGGGATCCGGTCGTGACCGATCGCATGAACCCCCGCCTGCGCCAGATGATGCAGGAAGGCATGCACGACGGCCAGAACGACATCGACAAGCGCCGCGTGGCGCTGGCCGGCAAGACCGATACGCTGTTCGCCGACCGTCGTACCTTCAAGAACGATTACCTGGCGCGTGCCGCCGGCGCCCAGGTCGACCTGGGCGGCAGCAGCCGTGAAGAAGTGCTGGCGCCGGTGCTCGAACAAGACAGCGCCGGGCAGCCGCTGGATGGCACGCGCGCCTACACGCTGCGCTTTGCCCCGAAAAGCCTGCCGCCGGTCAATGCCTACTGGTCGGTCACGCTGTATCGACTGCCCGGGCAAACGCTGGTGCCCAACGCCGCCAAGCGCTACACGATCAACGCGTCAATGCTGTCGTCGCTCAAGCGCGACCGCGATGGCGGCATCACGCTCGCCCTGCAACCGTCGTCGCCCGGCAAGGGCCACGAGGCCAATTGGCTACCCACGCCACCGGGGCCGTTCGTGGTGGCGCTGCGTTATTACTGGCCCAAGCCCGCGCTACGGGATGGCACGTGGCAAACCCCCCAGCCGCAGCGGGTGGCGCAGTAGGGCGGCGAATCGCCGAATGCCTCACGCAAGCCCGCGCGCATCAGATCGTGCCTGTCTGATCGCGCGCCTCAGAAATCGTCGCTGCGCCACACCTTCAGCACACGCCCGAAAATCTGCAGGTCCATGTCTTCGGTGATGTCCCAGGCGTCGTACTTGGTGTTCTCGGATTTGGCGCGAATCAGCAACCCCCGCGCGCTGGGAATGCGTTGCAGCCGCTTGATGAAGCCTTCGTTGCCCACCCGAAAGAAATAGATGCCATCGATGTCGGCCTTGGCCACGCCCAGGTCCACCAGCAGCGGATCGCCGGGGTTGTACATGGGCCGCATGCTGTCGCCGAAACCCGTCACGACGCACAGGTTGCTGACCGAGGTGTAGTGCCGCAGGTTCTTGTGCAGCCATTCCTGGCTGACGCGCAGGCTTTGAATCACGCCTGGCTGGTCGCGCAGTTCGACCCCCGCGCCCATGGCACCGCCGGTATCGAAGCGCGGGATGCGCAAATCGTCGGCCAGGCCGTCGTCCAGGCGCAGCAGGGTGTCGGGCGCGGACAGCACCGTATCGGGCGGATACTGCGCCGCTTCGTCCAGCAATTGTTCCAGCGACAGCCCCAGCCCGGCGGCCAGCCGGGCCGCGTATTTCGAGCGTTCGCTGTCGCGCCCTTCGAGGGCGGCGATGGTGCCCACGCCCACGCCCGTGCGGGCTTCCAGCTGTTCCAGGGTGAGACCGAGCGCGGCGCGATAGCGCCTGATTTGTTTTCCGAGAGCCATGGTGCGGACGCTAAACAGTTGTGGAATGTTGTGCAACAACAAGTGTTGAAAAGGCGATTATACACTTGTAGAATTCCAGGTATGAATTACCCAAAACGCGTGCTGTTATCAGACGGAAGCGTAGGTAGCGTTTCGCTACCAGAAGACTTCTCCCGACAATCTTTCCGACCGGCGGCGCAGCCGGTCCGCGCACCAGGCGCCCGCGCGGCGCACTCCCGGGACAGCCAGGCGGCTTATCCCGGCAACGAACTCAACGGCAAGGAGCGGCATATGGATCAGGCAGCAAACATGGCATTGCGGGCACCGCAAGGCTGGGCAGTGGCGGCATCGCAGGCGGGGGCCGCGATTGCGCGCTCGTTCGCCGCGCGGCCGGCGGGCAACGCGGACCGCACGGCCCGCGCAAGCATTCAGAAGGGGCAGGGCATGACGCGAGAAGAATCGGACCAGGTCGAAGCACTGATCATGGAGTGGTACCACTGGAGCCGCGGCTACCGGCCCAAGCTGGGCGTGGGCCGCGTATCGGCATTCGCGCGGGGCATGGTGCCCGACGACGCCTACGTCGACGACGAAGACATCGATGCACGCCTGACCGCCGCGCGCGGCGAGCAGACCGAATTGTGCATCGACGAACTGCCCTGGCAGCAACGCTCGGCCATCGGCGTGCACGCAGGCAACAAGGCCGCCGGCGCGCGCGTGTTCAGCAACCCGCGCATGACGCCCGAGCAGCAGCATGCCGCCTACCAGGAGGCCAAGGCCGCACTCTTGCCCGCCTTGCGTCGTCGTTCGCTGGTGACCGCGCCGCAAGTGCGACACGCAGATCGCGCCAACGCTTGCAGCCCGTCCAAGGCCCGCGCATAATTCAGTCGTCGGGGCAAGTTGCGCCCGAAGAAAACCCACCCGCTGGCCTACACGAAACCCGTGCTTGCCCGCGGGTTTTTTCTTTTCAGGACATGTGCAATGCCAGTCCCGCGCAGTGGGCGGGCGGCGCTGCTTCGACACTTCATCCTCAACACGCTGATCAGGCCCCGTGGCATTCGCCACGGGGCCTTTTTCATGGCCGCGCCGACCCTCGGGGTGGCCACAGTTGCCCGCCATCGGCGGGCTTTTTTCTGGAGTCTGCAATGGCAGGTACTACCGTTTCGCAATTCGTTCAAACCCAGGGCACGCAGCTGGAAGTGTCCACCACGGCCACCGAAGACCTGGGCGCCGCTGGCCTGACCTACGCCGATCTGGCGATCACCATCAAGGACCCGAACTTCCAGGGCGGCCAGACCACCGAGATCGACGTCACCGTGCTCAAGTCCACTGCCAAGGAATATGCCCTGGGCCTGGACGACAGCGGCACCTTCAGCATGGCCGGCAACTGGAAGGCCGGTGACCCCGCCCAGAAGGCGCTGGTGGCCGCGCGCAGCGACAAGAAGACCCGCGCGTTCCGCGTGACCTTCGCCGACGGCGCCAAGTTCGAGTTCCTCGGCCTGGTCACGCAGTACCAGTGGCAAGGCCAGCTGGACAACGTCGTGTCCGCCACGTTCAACGTGCGCGTCACTGGCGCCGTCAAGCTGACCGACGCACCCGCCAACGGGGGCTGAGCGCCATGACGGACACGTCGATCAATCCCCTGGCTCGCGCAGCGGGCCTGCGCGGCCTGGCCGCCGATCCCCTGGCTGGTTTCCATCATGAAACCGTCACCGTGCCGCAATGGCAGGACGCGCGCGTCATCGTGCGCGCGCCCAGCGCCGGCGACCATCTGTTCCACATCCGCGCCATCTGGGCGGCCGCGGGCGTGGTGCCGGGCGAAGACAACGACACCGTGCGCGCCAAGCTTGATGCGCCGGGCGTGGATTACACCCGCGCCTCGGCCAGCCTGCTGGTGCGCACCCTGTTCGAGCAGACCGCCAATGGTCCGCAGCGTGTCTTTCGCGACGAAGACGTGGACATCGTCGCGGCGGCCTACGGGCTGGCGCACGCCACGCTGGTGGCCAAGGCGATCGAACTGGGCAACCTTGGGGAGGGGGCGCAGGAGCGCGCAAAAAAGCCCTCCAGGAAACGCCAGACCTCCGTTTCCTGATGGTCCTGGCGCTTCGGCTGGGGCGCACGCTGGGCGAGTTGATGCAGGCCATTGACACCCATGAACTGTCGCTGTGGCGCGAACTGGACCGCACGTCTCCCTTGGGCGACGAACGGGCCGACCTGCTCGCCGCCAGCCTGGCCGCCACGGTGGCGCAGGCTGCCGGCGCCAAGGTGCGCGCCACCGACATGCTGGTGCGCTGGGGCGCCGACGATGCGGAACCGCCGGCCGAGGCCGGTGCGGACGCGTTGAAGGCGTTCCTGCTGTCGAAGGTCAAGAAGGGGTCTTGACGACGTGTCCGGCCCGCGCAAGCGGGCCGGAGGCGGATTTATAAGAGGTGAAAGACCATGGAAAGTAACAAGACAGCGGCGCAGCTGGCTGCGGAAAACCTGGCGCTCAAGCAGCAGAACGATCTGCTGGCTCGCAACATCGGAGCCCAGAAAGCGCGCTGCAGTGAATTGGCGAAGGCCGCGACGGCTGGCACGAAAGACAACACTGTCACCAAGCTCGGCACCACTGAAAAGGCAAGGGCAACGCTGGCGTTGAAGCAGAACGCCGAAGCGGTCAAATCGGCCGTGGTCGAGCAGGTGCTTGCCGACCAGAAGCGCACCGCGGCGTATATGAGCCTGAAGTCCGAGACCGGCAAGATGCTGTACGAGACGGAATTCGGCAAGTACGCGGGCGAGAGCGAGCCTGACAAGGATCGGCTGATCGAAGGGGCGACGCGTCTGGACAAGCGCCAGGAGCAGATGAAGATGAGCGATTACATCGCAAGTCTGAAAACCGCGGAGACTGCAAAAGCCGAGAAGGACCAAAAAATGGCGGCGCTGGACCAGGCCCTGCGAGACGGCAGGCTGGATCAGGGCACGTACGACAAGGAAAGACGGAATCTCGGCTTCAGGAAGGACGGCGATTTCATGCTGGACCTGAATGACAAGCTGGTCGAATCCGCGCGTACCAGCGCAGGCAAGATCCAGGACGTGCTGGGCACGAAGATGTATGACTTCGTGGCCGAGAAGTTCGACAAGATGGGGCTGTCCTTCTTGAACAACGTCGCCAAGATGGTGACATCGGCAGCCTCGGCCAAGCTGATGGAAACGCTGTTCGGCAGCAATTTCATGAAGAACGAGAACGGTGGCGGCCTAGGCGGCTGGATCGGCACGGCGGGCAATTTCATCTCCGGTCTGTTCGGAGGCGGGGGCGCCGCCGCCCAGGGAGCAATTTCCGTGGGAAGCAATTTCGTTTCCGGCGGGACCGCGCTTTCGTCGTTTTCATCGCTTTTCCCCAGCGCCAAAGGCAACGCCTTCACCAACGGCATGGTCAGCAGCCCCGTGGCCTTCCCCATGGGCGTCATGGGCGAAGCCGGCCCCGAAGCCATCATGCCGCTGCATCGCGGCGCTGACGGCTCGCTGGGCATTCGCGCGGCCTTCCCGAACGTAGCCGGCGACACCGGCCAGATGGGCGGCGGGGTCGCCGTCAACGTCTATGTGCAGGACGGCAACGTCAATTCGGAAACCGAGTCGGGCGAAGGCGGCTGGAAGCAGTTCGGCCAGCAGATCGGCGAATACGTCAACCAACTGGTCGACCGTCGCATGACGCAGTCGTATCGACAGGGTGGCCTGGCATGGCAGGCCAGCAACAACCGTTTAGCAGGGGCTTGAACATGGCAATCGAAACCTTCACCTGGTCGCCGCGGCCCAACCCCGTCGGCACGTTCAAGGACCGCACCCTGCGGGTGCAGTTCGGCGATGGCTACGAGCAGGAAGTGGCGGACGGCATCCATACCGTGTCGCAGTCGTGGCCGCTGCAGTTCGTGGGCAACGAGACCTACGTGCGACCCATCCTTGAGTTCATCAACCGGCATGCCGGTGGCAGATCTTTCGCATGGACGCCGCCGCTGGGCGAGGAAGGCCGCTACAAGGCGCGATCCCTGTCGGTGCAGCCGATGGGCGCTGACATGTACACCGTCGCGGTCACGTTGGAACAGACGGCGATCCCCTGATCGCCAAGGCCGGCCCTGACCGGAAAAACACGGAAGGCACTATGGAAAATCTTGACATCATCAACATCGGCGCCATGCCCAACGACCGGCAGGGCG
Organism: Achromobacter sp. 1014246743; assembly: GCF_059760725.1. Taxonomy (NCBI): domain Bacteria; kingdom Pseudomonadati; phylum Pseudomonadota; class Betaproteobacteria; order Burkholderiales; family Alcaligenaceae; genus Achromobacter; species Achromobacter sp. 1014246743. The sequence goes on along the minus strand of NZ_JCBANA010000061.1, from coordinate 8,128 downwards.
ATCCGAATCGTGATGCGTTCGCCAAGGTGAACGCCAACGACAGGAAGCTTAAGACCGGCGTGGACGCGGCACAGGCGGCAGCCGTCGTCGCACACACGGCTGCCACCAAGGCCCAGTCGACCGCGGACGGCGCCGCGTCCGCAGCCGCGCAGGCGCAGCACCAGGCTGATCGAGCAGGCGCGGACGCCGCGACGGCGCAGGCTACTGCCGACTCGGCCGTGACGGCGGCAACGCGTGCACAGACGACGGCAACCACGGCTAGCCTGGCCGCCGCCGCCGCGCAGACCACGGCGGACATGGCGGTGCCCTTGGCGCAGAAGGGAGTCCCGCATGGCGTCGCTACGCTCGGGGCCGGCGCCACCCTACCCGAATCTCAAGTCCCCCCCCTCTACGGCACCATCTTGATGCCGCCTGAGACGGACCTGAATTCCCTGGACGTGCCGGGCGACTACTTCCAGTTGAATAACGAAGTGGCCGCCGCGGGACACAACTATCCCGTGCCGTTGGCCGGGCATCTGGCGGTGGCCGCCACGCCCTGGAGCCGCGACGTCTCGACGCAGGGTGATTTCGTGTACCAGCGCTATCGCGTCTATACGCTGGAGCAGCCGCGCGAATTCCTGCGCACGCGCTACCTGGGTACGTGGGGGCCCTGGGCGGAATTGGCCAGCGCCGGGCAGGTACAGGTGGCCCTGGACCGCAAGGTCGACCGCGTGGTCTTGACGGGCCCCGGGGTGGACCTTGACGCCCTGCATGCAGGGCCGGCCTGCTACACCTGGGACGCCGCGGCCACCATGGCGGGCGGCGCGCACTTTCCCCCACACCCGTCGAACCGTCCGGGCGCTTTGTGGAGTTTGCGCATATCTGCTGCCGTCGTCATGCAGACGGCAGAGATGCATGAGCAGGACTCGTCCTTGCGCAATGCACGTTATGTCCGTAGCGGAGACCCTTCCACAGGTCAATGGGGCCGTTGGCTGGCACTGGGAGCGGTGTCGGCGGTATCGCAGTTGCCGCGCCAGGATGCGGGCGACGTCTATGTCGACGGCGTGGGTTGGCATCGCTGGAGCGGCACGGCCTATGCCCGGGTCGATATGGTGACGCGCGATCAACTGGACGCGATCAAGAACGGCGTTCGAGCGCTGGTGTATCGGCAGCCCGGCACCTACACCTTCGCCATGCCGGCGCCGACGGTGTACCTGGATGGTTGTGCGGGTGGCGGGGGCGGCGGCGGCGGGTCGGGTTACGTCGGCACGGGCGTGCGGCTGAACGGCGCAGGAGGCGGCGCGGGCTTGCCCGTGTTGGGCTGGACGATCTCCGCACCGGTTGGTTCCACCGTCACGGTGTCCATCGGCGCGGGCGGCGCGGGGGGCGCCGGCGGCGGTGTATCGGGTGCGGGGGGAGGCGGCTTGCCGGGTGGCCCGACCACGGTGAAGATCAACGGCAACACGGTGGTGACACTGGATCCCGGCCAAGGCGGTCAGGGAGGCTCCGCGGGCGGCCCCGCGCTGGGCGGAGCCGGCTATCCCGTGGGCGGCGACGCAACCGCGGGTGACGTGACCAGTGTGGCCTCGTGGGTGACCTCCGGTGCGGGTGCCAGCGGCCCGTTCGGCGGCGGTGGCGGCGCGCGCGCCAACCGCTTTGAACTCATGGCGGGCTTTACCGCCTATGGGCACGGCGCTGGCGGCGGCGGTGGCACGACCCCGGCGGGGGCACAGGCCGGGGGCGGCGCGGGCGGGGCCGGCGCGGGCGGCTTTGCCAAGTTCTATTGGTAAGGCGTCAGGCCATTTCCGCAACGCGGAAGGAGATTTGAAAAATGACTATCAACGCAGACGTACAAAAGCTGGAACCTGGCGCCCTGGTCGAACTGTTCGAGCTGGACGCCAGCGAGATCGGCGGCGCCGTGCAGCGCTTTCATGGCTACGCACAGACGGGCCCGATCTACTGGCAAGGCAAGCAGTACGACCCCTGGGCGATCCAGGCCGAAGGCTTCGAGCAGGTGGGTGAAGGCCAGCAGCCGTCGCCCACCTTGCGCGTGGGCAACATCGGCCAGGACGAAAAGGGCAATCCGCTGGCCGGGGTGATCTCGGCCCTGTGCATCCACCTGGACGACTTGGTGGGCGCGCGGGTGGTGGTGCGCCGCACGCTGGGCAAGTACCTGGATGCGGCCAACTTCCCGGAAGGCAACCCGACGGCGGACCCGCAGGAAGAGCTGCCGCCCGAGGTGTGGATCGTGCAGCAAAAGACCGCGGAAACCGCCCAGGTGGTGGAATTTTCGCTGTCCAGCGCGCTGGACTTCAACGGGCAGAAGCTGCCCGACCGGCCGATCATCGCGGGCGTGTGCGCGTGGCTGCGCAAGGGCGGCTATCGCGGTCCGTACTGCGGCTACACCGGCAGCCGCATGTTCGACCTGGACGGCAAGCCCGTCAACGACCCGACGCTGGACCGGTGTTCCGGCCTGATGTCGGATTGCAAGAAGCGCTTCGGCGAATACGAAATCATCAACTTCGGCGGCTTTCCGTCCGCCGACCTGGTCAGGGGATAAGCATGCGCAAGAGCACGATGCAGGCCATCCGCGACCATGGCGTGGCGACGTATCCGCAGGAATGCTGCGGGCTGGTGGTCAAGGCCGGCCGCCGTGAATGGTATGTGCCGTGCCGCAATACGGCCGCCAGCGAAGAACATTTCGTGATGTCGGCCGAAGACTACGCAGCCGCCGAGGAAACCGGCAAGATCGCGGCGGTGGTGCATTCGCATCCGGATGCCGCGGCGGTGCCCAGCGAAGCCGACCGCGTGGCCTGCGAGGCCTCGGGCCTGCCCTGGTACATCGTGGCGGTGGAAAAAGGCCTGGATGGCAAGATCCGGGCCGGCGAAATCCGCGGGTTCACGCCCGAGGGCTTCCAGGCACCGCTGTTGGGCCGCCAGTTCGCCCATGGCGTGCTGGACTGCTATTCGCTGGTGCGCGACTGGTACGCCCGGGAACGCGGCATCCGCCTGCCCGATTTCGCGCGCGAAGACGGCTGGTGGGAAGCGGGGCGCGCCGGCAATCTGTACATGGACCACTACGCCGAAGCGGGTTTTCGGCCGCTGGCGTCGCACGAGACCATGGCGCCGGGCGACGTGGTGATCATGCAGGTGCGGTCCGACCGGGCCAATCACGCGGGCGTCTTCATCGGCGCCGAGCCGCTGGCCGAGGCGCCGGGCCTGTTTCCGCTGCCGGACGCCATGCTGCATCACCTGTACGGACGTGATTCCGAAAGGGTGGTGTACGGTGGTTTCTGGCGCGAGGCGACCCGCGTCGTGTTGCGTCATGGGGGGATGGCATGAACGACAGACTACGTTTGGTGCGGCTATACGGCTGGCTGGGCGCGCGCTTTGGCCGCGAGCACCGGCTGGCGGTCGCCAGCCCGGCCGAGGCCGTGCGGGCGCTGTGCGCGCTGTTGCCCGGCTTCGAGAAGGCGCTGGTGCATAGCGACGCGCGCGGCGTGCGATTTGCGTGCTTTGCCGGCCGTCGCAACCTGTCGGAAGACGAGCTGGCGTATCCGGTGGGCGAGGATGCCATCCGTATCGCACCGGTGCTGGCAGGCGCCAAGAACGGCGGCTTGTTCCAGACCGTGCTGGGCGCCGTGTTGATCGCGGCCGCGGCGTGGTACAGCGGCGGCCTGGCGGCGGCTTTTCAGGCGGGTGGCATGGTGCAGGCTACGGCAACCCTGGGCCTGTCGATGATGCTGGGCGGCGTCGCCCAGATGCTGTCGCCCCAGCAACGCGTGCTGAGCGCCAAGGACGGCCCGGAAAACGGCGCCTCCTACAACTTCAACGGACCCGTGAACACCACGGCGCAGGGCAATCCCGTGCCGCTGCTGTACGGGGAAATGTTCGTCGGCAGCGCCACGATCTCCGCAGGCATTTATTCGGAAGACCACGTATGAAACAACGACATCGCATCAGGAACAAGGCGCCTTCGGGCGCCTTTGCTTTTGGCGGCAAGCGGGCGCCCGGCAGCCAGGACCTTATCGGCCACAAGGGCAAAGGGGGCGGCGGCGGCCGTGCGCCGGTGGAATCGCCGGACAGCCTGCACAGCACCGCCTATGCCCGCGTCATCGACCTGCTGGGCGAAGGCGAGATCTACGGCCCCGTGCACGGGCTGGACAACGCCTTGCGCGACGTCTACCTGAACGGCACGCCCGTGGCCAACGAGGACGGCTCGCTGAACTTCACCGGCGCGTCCATCGACTTTCGCACGGGTACCCAGCTGCAGGACCCGCTGCCCGGCTTTCCCGCGTCGGAAAGCACCATCGGCATCAATGCCGAGCTGAAGTCCGGCCAGCCGTGGAACCGCCTGTTCACCAATCTGCAGGCGTCCGCTGTGCGCATCACGCTGGCCGTGGAAGGCCTGAGCCGCGCGGACACCAAGAACGGCGACATCAACGGTTATCGGGTGGAATACCTGATCGAGGTGAACACCGACGGCGCCGGCTACCAGGTGGTGCTGTCCACCGCCTTCGATGGCAAGACCACGCAGCGCTATACCCGTTCGCATCGCATCGACCTGCCGCGCGCGCGCCAAGGCTGGAACATCCGCGTGCGCCGCATCACGCCCAACGCCAACAGCAACACCATCTCCGACCGGACGATGGTGGATACGGTGACCGAGATCGTCGATGCCAAGCTGCGCTATCCGATGTCGGCCGTGGTGGGCATCAAGATCGATGCCTCGCAGTTCCAGAGCATCCCGACCCGCGCCTACCACGTGCGCGGCCGCATCATCCGGGTGCCCTCCAACTACCACACGGACCTGCGCAGCTACGACGGCGTGTGGGACGGCACCTTCAAGCTGGCCTGGACCAACAACCCGGCCTGGGTGTTCTACGACCTGATCAGCAACGACCGCTATGGCCTGGGCACCCGCGTGCCCGCCGGCTGGCTGGACAAGTGGGGCCTGTACCAGATCGGGCGCTATTGCGACGAGATGGTCGACGACGGCTTTGGCGGCAAGGAACCGCGCTTTACCTGCAACGTGTATCTGCAGCAGGCGGCCGACGCCTACCGCGTGGTACAGGACTTCGCGTCGATCTTTCGCGGCATGGCCTATTGGGCCAACGCCGCAGTGTTCGCGTCGGCCGACATGCCGGGCGATCCGGTCTACACCTTCTCGTCGGCCAACGTGGTCGAAGGCAAGTTCAACTACGTCGGGTCGGCGCTGACCACGCGCTACACGGTGGCGCTGGTGTCCTGGAACGACATGTCCGAAATGGGCCGCCAGAAGGTCGAATACGTCGAGAATCGCGAAGGCATTGCGCGCTACGGCATCCAGCAGATCGAAGTGACGGGCTTTGGCTGCACGTCGCGCGGCCAGGCGCATCGCATTGGCAAGTGGATGCTGCTGACGTCCAACATGGAAACGCGTTCGGTGACGTTCTCGGTGGGGCTGGACGCCTGCCGCGTGCGGCCGGGCAGCGTCATCCGTGTGGCCGACCAGCACCTGGCCGGCCGCCGCATCGGCGGCCGCATCCATGAAGGCAGCGCCAGCAAGATCACGGTGGATGCCGAACTGGGCGTGCGCCCCGGCGACCGGCTGACGGTCAACCTGCCCAACGGCCTGTCGGAAACCCGCGTGGTCGCCAAGGCGGTGGGTACGGGCCTGACGGCGGACAACACCGTCTTCACGGTGGATTCCACCGAACTGACGGCCGATCTGGTGGGCCTGCCCGGCACGGTGCTGCACATCACCGTCACCACGCCGTTCTCGCAGGCGCCCGAGGCCGAGTGCGTCTGGACGCTGGAATCCGAAGTGCTGTCGGCGCAGACCTTCCGCGTGCTCAGCGTGAAACGCAAGGAAGGCCTGGTTGCCGAGATTTCGGCGGTGCAGCACGAGCCCGGCAAGTTCGATAACGTGGACTTCGGCACCCGCCTGGACCCCAAGCCCATCACCGTGGTGCCGCCGTCCGTGCAGCCGGCGCCCACGAACATCCGCCTGGCTTCGCGCTCGGTGATCGACCAGGGCATGGCGCGCCACGTCGGTGTGATCAGCTGGGACGCGGCGGCGTCGGCCGTGGCCTATCAGGTGCAATGGCGCCGCGACAATTCCGACTGGGTCGAAGCGGGCCGCACCGGCGCGCTGACCCTGGAACTGCCGGACATCCGTGCCGGCGCCTATGTGGCGCGCATACGCGCCATCAACGTGGCGGACGTCTCGTCGGTGTGGGTCAATTCCACCGAGACGAAGCTCGAAGGCGACATCGCGCCGCCGCCTGCGCTGGCGTTGCTGGCCACCAAATCGCTGGTGTTCGGCATCGACCTGCGCTGGGCCTTCCCGGAGGGGCGTTTCACGGCGCAGCGTACCGAGATCTGGTACAGCGCATCCAACGACCGTGCCAGCGCCATCAAGCTGGGCGACTATGCCTTCCCGCAAAGCGCCCACACCTTGATGGGGCTGTCGGCCGGCAAGCGCTTCTACTTCTGGGGGCGCATCGTTGCGCTGAACGGCGAGATCGGCGCCTGGTATCCGGGCGAGCAGGGCGTGATGGGCGAGGCCAGCTGGCAGGCCAGCGAGATCCTGGAATACCTGAACGGCCAGATCAGCCGCGACGAGCTGGCCAAGGAACTGGTCGGCACCATCGACGGCCTGACCGACGGTCTGGAGGAAACCCGGGCGGCGATCACCGCAGAGGAAATCAAGCGCGCCGACGAGGATGGCGCATTGGCCTCGCGCGTGGATACGGTCATGGCGACTGCCAACGGCGCGGCTGCCGGGGTGCAAGAGACCCGCTCCGCGTTGGTCGATGTAGACGGCCAGCTGAAGGCCACCTACAGCATCCGCGCCCAGATCACGAAAGGCGGTGATATCTATGCGGCCGGCATGTCGATGGGCGCCTACGCCCAGCCCGACGGGACGGTGCAGAGCTCGGTGTATTTCCTGGCGGACCGCCTGGCGTTGTTGAACCTGGCGAACGGCCAGACCACCACGCCCTTCGTGATCCAGGGGGGGCAGACCTTCATTAACGACGCGGTAATCGGCACGGGTCGGATCACCAACGCGATGATCCAGAGCCTGGAGGCAGGCAAGATCAATGCGGGGTTCATGAGCGCGGAACGGATCGATACCGGGTCGTTCAACGCCAAGGTGGCCAATATCGGTCAGGCCTACATCAAGCGCGCGCACATCATCGACGCGCAGGTGGATACGCTGGCCATCGCGGGTAACGCGGTGACGATACCGGTGTCCATGACCGCAAAGGGATCCGCGACGGTTGTCGTCAACAGCAACGTGGCGGGACCCGTGGTGGTTATCGCGTATAGATCGGGATACGACGGTCAAGCGACAGACCTGCGCATCTACGTCAATGGTGAGTTGATGGAGCGGGCGGCGGGCAGCCATTCGGCCTGGCAGAGTGGAAGCGGCGAAGGCACGATGCCGTGGGTCTATACCAGCATGCCGCTGACTGCCATGGCGGTGGGTTCTGCGATCGCCGGCAATACCAGGATTGTCGTTGATTCGGCAGGTTCAGCAAGCAACGGCGCGACCGTTCGGGTCGTCGCCTTGATGGTGAAGAGGTAATGAGCATGTATACCGCAACGTTTTATGACGCGAGTGGCCAAATCGTCGGTGTCATGAGCGGGCCCCGCGAGAGCGTCGAGGCAACCGCTCTGGTCACCGGGAATCCTTTTGTCGATGGCGAGGGTGATCCTGATCGGCAATACGTGCTGGAAGGGGCGCTCGTACCCCGTCCAGAATTGCCGGCAACGTTGGCAGGACGAACGCTTTCCGGACTTCCCGTTCCCTGCCTCATCAGGATCGGCGATGTCGACTACCCCTGCGCGGAACCCGTGGTGGAGCTGGAATTTTCCCACCCCGGAATCTTTCAGGTCTCGATCGAGGCCTGGCCCTATCTGAACAAGGAGTTCACCGTTGAAAATCCGGCACTATGAACCGTATGCGCCGCTGCGCGCACGCGCCTATCCCGCCATCGGCGACCAGCTCGACGCGATCATGAAGTTCGCCCAGCATCTGCAATCGTCGGGCCAGGTCTTGCCCGACGAAGTGGCGCAGTGGGTGGCGCAATGCAACCACGTCAAGCAGCGCTTTCCGAAGACCGTCGGCAGCGGCGCCGAGCCGCTGCCGACGGCCTAGCGA
>NZ_JCBANA010000060.1:0-43902 GCF_059760725.1 Achromobacter sp. 1014246743 | reverse complement strand
GCGACAGCAATGCGGTGCTGGACGCGTTTCCCGAAACGCTGATGGCCTCGGTGGCCGACGACCTGAAGGCGCTGCGCCTGACCGCCGGCTTCACCCAGCTCAGCCGCGCCCAGCCCACCGACTGCGCACCGCTGGTGATGGATGCCGTCAAGGCTGCCGCCGACCAGCTGGGCTACGCCAGCATGCGCCTGCCCAGCGGCGCGGGCCACGACGCGGTCTACATGGCGCCCACCGGCCCCATCGGCATGATCTTCATCCCCTGCCTGCACGGCCGCAGCCACTGCCCCGAAGAATGGATCGAACCGGCGCAACTGCTGGACGGCACGCGCGTGCTGTACCAGACGGTGCGGGAACTGGATCGAGTCCTGTCGCGCTAAGCTTGCGCCAACCAGACCCCACGGACCCCATGGAACAGATAGAACTGAACGACAGCACCGCCGACCGCTACCTGCTGGACGCCCCCGGGCTGTCGCTGCTGGTGTTCCACAGCCGCACCTGCGGCACCTGCCGCATCGCCCGCGAACAGCTGCCCAAGCTGGAGTTGCCGGTCGAACGCGTGTGCTGGGTGGATGCCGGCGAAAACGGCGGCCTGGTCGAACGCTACGAGGTCTTTCACCTGCCCGCCATGTTCGTGACGCGCGACGGCGCCTTCTTCGGCCCGGTGCAAGCCACCCTGGCCGAATGGGACCTGCGCCAGCAGATCGGCCTGGCGCTGGACAGCTACCCCGCCGAACTGCCTTGAGCCGGGGCCCGCAATGACGCCCTTGCGCCGTCCGCTGGACACGCTGGCCACCAGCGTGATGCTGCTGCTGTGCGTCTGCTGGGGGTTCCAGCAGATCGCCATCAAGCTGGTGGCCGCCGACATTTCGCCCATCATGCAGGTCGGGCTGCGCTCGACCTTCGCCGCGCTGGTGCTGGCGGTGGTGGTGTGGCGCGCCGAAGGCGCGCGGGCGCTGCGCGACGGCACCCTGGGCGCCGGCCTGCTGGTAGGCCTGCTGTTCGGGCTGGAGTTCCTGGCGGTCGCGCAGGGGCTGGTCTACACCACGGCCTCGCACATGTCGGTGTTTCTGTACACCGCGCCGATCTTCACCGCGCTGGGCCTGCACTGGCGCATGCCCGAAGAACGCATGGCACCCCTGCAATGGGTGGGCGTGGCGGTGGCCTTTGGCGGCATCGCCGTGGCCTTCCTGGGTAACGGCAAACCGCAGGCCGGCGGCAGCGACATGCTGCTGGGCGATGCGCTGGGCTTGCTGGCCGGGCTGCTGTGGGGCGCCACCACGGTGGCGATCCGCCGCACCGCGCTGTCGGAAGCCGCGCCGTCCAAGACCCTGTTCTACCAGATGGCGGTGGCCGCCGTGCTGCTGCTGGGCTATGCCGCGGCCACCGGCAACGCCGGCATCCGCACCACGCAGGCGGCCATCCTCAGCGTGGCGTTCCAGTCGGTCGTGGTGGCGCTGTCCAGCTACCTGGCGTGGTTCTGGCTGCTGCGCCGCTATCTCGCTTCGCGCCTGTCCATCCTGTCGTTCATGACGCCGCTGTTCGGCGTGTCGTTCGGCGTGCTGATCCTGGACGAACCGCTGGACGGCGCCTTCGTGATCGGCGCGGTGATGGTGCTGGCCGGTATTTCGCTGGTCAGCGGCGCGGGCTTGCTGCGCGAGAAATTGCGGCGCCCGCCGCGGGCCTGAGCCGTGCCGCTGTCTAGCCCGGCGCGCGCGCCGGGCTTTTCTTTGCGCCCAGGTTCAGCACGATCAGCGCGGCCCCCGCCAGCACCAGCGCAAAGCCCCACCAGTCGGCCGGCGCCGGGCGATCGCCCACCAATGCCATCGCGCCCAGCACCCCCACCACCGGTACCATCAGGGTGGTCAGGGCCGCGACCGTGGCGCTGACCCGTTCGCTCAGCACGAACCACAGCCAATAGGCCACGGCCGTGCCCAGCACGATATGAAAGGTCAATGCGGCCGCCACCCGGCCATCCCAACCCTGGCGCGGAAACGACTCGCCGGCCAGCAGCACGCCGGCCAAGGCGCAGGCCGCGCCCACCGCCAACTGCCAGGCCGTGATGACGATGCGGCGGCCGCTCACCGGCCAGCGCTTCAGGTAGACCGTGCCGGCGGCCCACCCGAAGGCGGCGGTGAGCGGAAACACCAGGCCGCGCGCGGCGGCCAGGTCATGTTCTGCGAAAACGGCGCGCAGCACCGGCCAGGCCAGCACCGCCACCCCGGCCCCGCCCAGCAGCAACGCCAGCCCGCGGCGGCGGTCCAGGCGTTCGCCCAGCACGGCCCAGGCCAACAGCGCCGACATCATCGGCATGGTGAAGGTCAGCACCGCGGCGCGCGACGTGCTGGTGCTGAGCTGCGCCCAGGCCACCGCCAGGTTGAACACCGCCACGGCCAGGATGCCCCCGACCACAATGCCTGACCACGCGTCGCGGGGCGGCAGCAGAGGCAGCCGCTTGGCGCGCGCCAGCGCCAGCAGCAGCAAGGCCCCGCTGCCCAGACCCAACAGGCGCAGGGTGAACGGCGGGCAGATCGACAGCACGATCTTCACCGCCGGCCAGTTCAGGCCCCAGAACAGGGCCAATGCCACGGGGATCAGGCGCACGCGGCCTTTTCCCGGGCGATCAGGTCCGCCAGGCCTTGGCGCTGGCCGCCTTCGGCATCGAAGTTGTCCGGGCTGAGCCAGCGTTCGTAGGCGGCGCGCAGGGCCGGCCATTCGCTGTCGATGATCGAGAACCAGGCTGTGTCGCGGCTGCGGCCCTTGTACACCGTCGCCTGGCGGAAGATACCCTCGAACTGGAAGCCCAGGCGGGCGGCGGCGGCGCGCGACGGCCCGTTCAGGCTGTCGCACTTCCATTCATAGCGGCGATACCCCAGCTCGTCGAAGGCGCGCCGCATCAGCAGGAACTGCGCCTCGGTCGCAATGCGGGTGCGCTTGAGCAACGGCGAAAACGCCACGAAACCGACCTCGATGGCGCCATTGGCCGGATCGATGCGCATCAGCGACAGCGAGCCGATGGCACGGCCGGTGGCCAGATCGATGACGGCATGATGCATCGGGTCACTGGCGGCATGCGCCTGGGCCTGTTCGGCAAACTTGCGGTAAGCCTCGGCATCGGCAAAGGGGCCGACGCTCATGTACGTCCAGTCCCTGCCGTCCGGCGCCTGGCTGAAGGCCTGGAACAGATCGGCCGCGTGGCGCTCGGCCGACAAGGGTTCCAGCCGGCAGTAGCGGCCCTCGATGGGCGTGACCGGCGGGCGCGGGCGCGGCGTCCAGTCAGGCAAGTCGGGGCCGACGGGTTGTTGGTGAGCATTGACGCGGGGTTGCATGCTTGCTGAGCCTCATCCAGGTTGGAAAACGCCGCCGGCGGTGGCGACGCAAGCCGGGCCGCTGCATGGTGGCAAGCGGCCCTGGCATGCCCTCACGATAGCCAAATCGTGGCATGATAAAAAGCACCACGACCCCTGAATTTAATAGAGCCATGATAGACGGTGCCGGTTTGTTGTCCAGCCCCCTGGCGCGCGGGCCCGGCGCGCTGCCGCGCCAGCGCCAGCTGATCCAGCGCCTGAAGCAGGCCATCCTGGCAGGCCAGTTGCCGGCCGGCGGCAAACTGCCCGCCTCGCGCGTGCTGGCCGACGAGCTGGCCATTTCGCGCAATACCGTGCTGATCGCCTACGAGCAATTGACGGCCGAAGGCTACGTCATTGCCGACCGCCAGGGCACCCGGGTGGCGCCCCTGTCGGCCGCGGCGGCCAGCGCCGCCAAGCAGGCCGCGGCGCCCCCGGCGCCCGCCTTTCGCACCGCCCAGCGGCTGTCGCGCATCGTCGCCACCCGCGCGCCCAACGACGGCGCGCTGCCGCTCACCCCCGGCACGCCGGCGCTGACGCAGTTTCCCATCAATGCCTGGCGCCGCGCGCAGGATCGCGCCCTGCAGGCCGCCCCCGCCGCCACGCTGGGCTACGGCCCGCCCGTGGGCGAACCGGCGCTGCGCGAGGCCATCGCCCAATACCTGCGCGTGTCGCGCGGGGTGCGCTGCGATGCCGACCGCATCGTCATCACCGAGGGCGCGCAAGGCGCGCTGGCCCTGTGCGTGCAGCTGTTGACCAACCCGGGCGACACCGCCTGGCTCGAAGAGCCCGGTTACCGCGGCGCCAAGGCCGCCTTCCACGCAGGCGACCTGAACGTGGTCGCCATGCGGGTGGACACCGATGGCATCGCCATCCCCGACGACGCCTGGGACACACAGCCCCCGCGCCTGATCCAGACCACGCCCACCCACCAATACCCGACCGGCGCGGTGCTGTCGCTGGCGCGCCGGCTGGACCTGCTGGAACGCGCCCGCCAGGCCGGCGCCTGGATCATCGAAGACGACTACGACAGCGAATTCCGCCACCAGGGCGAACCCATCGCCGCCATGCAGGGCCTGCTGCCCGACGCGCCCGTGCTGTACGTGGGCACCTTCAGCAAGACCATGTTCCCCGCCTTGCGGCTGGGCTTCCTGGTGCTGCCGCAGGCCATTGCCGGCCCGGCCATGCCGTCCATCATCGAAATGCTGCGCGGCGGCCACCGGCTGGAACAGCTGACCATGGCCGCCTTCATCGAAAACGGCCAGTTTTCGCGCCACCTGGGCCGCATGCGGCGGCTGTACCGCGACCGCCAGGCCGCGCTGCGCGACGCGCTCGCCGAACACCTGGGGGTGGACCACGAGGTGCTGGGCGGCCACAGCGGCCTGCACCTGACCGTGCGCCTGCCGCCAGACCTGTCGGACCGCGCCATCGTCGAGCAGGCCCGCAAGCTGGGCATGAACCCCAACGCGCTGTCGACCTTCGCCATCACGCCGCAGCCGCAGGACAACGGCCTGGTGATCGGCTACGGCAACACCAGCGCCGATCGTTTTCCGGGGCTGGTCAAGCAGTTGGGCAAGCTGGCGAGGGCAGCGCGCAAGTGATGCCAGAACAGCGGCAGCCGATGCTGCGGCAGCCGATGCTGCGGCAGCCGATGCTGCGGCAGCCGGTGCTGCGGCAGCCGGTATGGCGGCCGCAGCAGCCCCTGCGCAGACCGGGGTTCAGGTCTTGCTGGTCAGCAGCCTGACCGCCGCCGCCGCAAAGAACACCCCCAGCACGCCATCGATGACGCGCCGCGCGCGGGCGTAGCCGCGCGCCATGGCGGGACTGGAAAACACCACCGCGCACAGGCTGTAGAACGCCATGCCGGTCAGCGTGCACGCCACGACGATGGCCGGGGCCACCCAGTGCGGCGCGCCGGGTTTCAAGCCCAGCGAGATGATGGCGATCCAGGCCAGGATGGCCTTGGGATTGCTGATCTGCACCGCCCAGCCGCGCGCAAAATACGCCAACGCGCCCCGCCGTGCCCCGTCCGTCATCGCCGGCAGCACGTGCCGCCTGGCGGCCGAGCGCAGCGACTTCACCGCCAACCACAGCAAGTACAGGCCGCCGGCAATCTTGATGGCCACCAGCGCCCCGGCATACGACGCCAGCACCACCGACAGGCCCAGCGCCGTCAGCACGCCCAGGCTGCACGAGCCCATTGCCACGCCCAGCCCGAGCATCACGCCCGCGCGGCGTCCCGCGCTCATCGCGGTGCCCAGCGTGGCCAGCACCGCCGGTCCGGGGCTGACGGTCGCCAGCACGAACGCGGAATACGCCAGCAGCATGCCGGGCAGATACGAATGGGCGGCGTCCATCAGCGGCGAGAATCCAGCGCCATGCGCAGCGCCAGGCCGGCCAGGACCGTGCCCATCAGCCAGCGCTGCACCACCATCCACAGCGGGCGCCCGGCCAGGAAGCCGGCAATCGACCCCGCCATGATCGCGATGACCGCATTCACCGACAGGCTGACCGCCACCTGCGTCATGCCCAGCGCGATCGACTGCGTGAACACGCTGCCGTGGTCGGGCTGGATGAACTGCGGCAGCAGCGACACATACATCACCGCGACCTTGGGATTGAGCAGGTTGGTCACCAGCCCCATCGAGAACAGTGTGCGCGCGCTGCTGGGCGGCAGTTCGCGCACCTGGAACGGCGAGCGTCCGCCCGGCCGCACCGCCTGCCAGGCCAGGTACAGCAGATACAGCGCGCCGCCGAAACGCAGCGCATCGTAGGCATACGGCACCGCCATCAGCAGCACCGTGATGCCGAACGCGGCGCACAGCACATAGAACACGAACCCCACCGCCACGCCGCCCAGCGAAATCAGCCCGGCCTTGGGGCCCTGCGAAATCGAACGCGACACCAGATAGATCATGTTGGGCCCGGGCGTGAGCACCATGCCCAGGGCAACCAGGGCGAACGTCAGGAGATTGGCAATGTCAGGCATGATGAGCCGGCGCGCGCCGGACGGCAGTGAAGGGATGCGCTGCACGTTATCTGAAATCTGTATCGGAACAGCGTGTTTTTTCGATGCGCCCGTGCCGCGCCACGCGCCAGACGCGGCATCCAGGCAACACCCCGGCTGAACCCTCGCCGACAATCCGCGCTTTTTAAATGTGGACGGATGGGACGCGCGGCCGGACAGGGATAGAGTGGGTGGGGTGCTCCGCAATCCCGGAAAGGACCCCGCCCATGCCCCTGCGCAAATCGCCCGCCGCGCACAAGCCTGCCGCCATCCGTATCGGCATCGGCGGCTGGACTTACGCCCCGTGGCGCGGCACCTTCTACCCCGAAGGCCTGCCCCACGCCCGCGAGCTCGAATACGCCAGCCGCCAGCTCACCGCCATCGAAATCAACGGCACCTACTACAGCAGCCAGAAGCCGGCCACCTTCGCCAAATGGCGCGACGAGACGCCCGACGGTTTCGTGTTTTCGCTCAAGGCCTCGCGCTACGCCACCAACCGCCGCGAGCTGGCCGGCGCCGGGGAATCCGTGCACCGCTTCGTGCACGGCGGCATCGCCGAACTGGGCCCGAAGCTGGGGCCCATCGTGTGGCAGTTCGCGCCCACCAAGGTGTTCAACCCGGACGATTTCGGCGCCTTCCTGGCCCTGCTGCCCGACACGGTCGACGGCCTGCCGCTGCGCCACGTGCTGGACGTGCGCCATCCCAGTTTTGCCTGCGAGCAATACCTGGACCTGGCCCGCCGGCATGGCGCCGCCACCGTCTACACCGACAGCGAAGACTACCCGTCGCTGGCCGACCGCACCGGCGCCTTCGTGTATGCCCGGCTGATGCGCGCCAGCACCGCCTTCAAGGCCGGCTACGCGCCCAAGGTGCTGGACGCCTGGGCCGAACGGCTGCGCACCTGGGCACGCGGTGCGGACCCGTCCGACCTGCCGCGCATCGCCGCGCACAAGGCGGCGGGCGGCCCCAAGCCACAGGAGGTGTATGCGTTTTTCATCAACGGCGCCAAAGAGCGCGCGCCGGCCGCGGCGCGCGCCATGATCGAACGCTTGTAACGCGGCGGGCGCCTGGCCCGCCCCGCTAGTTCGCCACTGGCGTACGCAGTGTCACGAACTCTTCGGCCGCCGTCGGGTGGATGCCGATCGTCTCGTCGAAGACCTGCTTGGTCGCGCCCGCCTTCAGGGCGATGGCGATGCCTTGCACGATCTCGCCGGCGTCCGGCCCCACCATGTGCACGCCCAGCACCCGGTCGGTCCTGGCGTCGACGATCAGCTTCATCAACGTCTTTTCCTGGGACTCGGTCAGCGTGAGCTTCATCGGGCGAAAGCGGCTTTCGAACAGCTTGATCTCGTGGCCGGCCTCGCGCGCCTCTTCGGTGGTCATGCCCACCGTGCCGATATTGGGCAGGCTGAACACGGCGGTGGGAATCAGCTTGTAGTCCACCTTGCGGTATTCCTCGGGGCGGAACAGGCGTCGCGCCACCGCCATGCCCTCGGCCAGCGCCACCGGCGTCAGCGGCACCCGGCCGATGACGTCGCCCAGCGCCAGGATCGACGGTTCGGCCGTGCGGTATTCGTCGTCGACGGCGATGAAGCCCTTGTCGTCGAACTTGACGCCGGTGTTTTCCAGGCCCAGGTTGTCCAGCATCGGGCGGCGCCCGGTGGCGTAGAACACGCAGTCGGTCTCGATGACCGAGCCGTCCTTCAGCGTGGCGGCCAGCACGCCGTCGGCGCGCTTGTCGATGCGCGCGACGTCGGCATTGAAGCGCAGGTCGATGCCCTTCTTGGTGAGCTCGTCGCGCAGGTGTTCGCGCACCGCGCCGTCAAAGCCGCGCAGGAACAGCGGGCCGCGGTAGACCTGGGTGGTCTGTGCGCCCATGCCATTGAAAATAGAGGCGAATTCGACCGCGATGTAGCCGCCGCCCACCACCAGCACGCGCTTGGGCAGCGCCGGCAGGAAAAAGGCCTCGTTCGAGGTGATGGCATGTTCCTTGCCGGGAATGTCCGGCACCTGCGGCCAGCCGCCGGTGGCCACCAGAATGTTGGCCGCGGTGTACGACTTGCCGTCGACCTCGACCGTGTGCGGGTCTTTGATGCGGGCGTGGGCTTCCAGCAGCGTCACGCCGCTATTGACCAGCAAATTGCGGTAAATGCCGTTAAGACGCTGGATCTCGCGGTTCTTGTTGGCGATCAGCGTGGCCCAGTCGAAGCGGGGCTGGCCGGCGGTCCAGCCAAAGCCGTGCGCCTGTTCGAAGTCTTCGCTGTAGTGGGCGCCGTAGACCAGGAGCTTCTTGGGCACGCAACCCACGTTGACGCAGGTGCCGCCCAGGTAACGGCTTTCGGCCACGGCCACGCGGGCACCGAAACCGGCCGCAAACCGCGCCGCGCGCACGCCGCCCGAGCCCGCGCCGATCACAAACAGATCAAAATCGAATGCCATGGAATTTCCTTCGCTGCCGCCTTGCGGGGCCGCGTTCACTGTCCGGGAAACCTGTATTTTGCACCACGCTCCCCCCAGACGCGCCCAAAGCCCTGCACCTTGGGATACATTGGCCGCCAGGGGCGACGCCGCCGCCCCCCTACTCTGGAGCAAGACCCATGTCGCTCGAAACCTGGCTCGCCTTCCTGGGCGCGTCCGCCCTGCTGGTGATGCTGCCCGGCCCCACCATCCTGACCGTCATCAGCTATTCGATCACCCATGGCAAGCGCGCCCGCCTGCCGCTGGTGCTGGCCGTGGCGCTGGGGGATTCCACCGCGCTGGCGCTGTCGCTGCTGGGCGTGGGCGCCCTGCTGTCGGCATCGGCGTTCTGGTTCACCGTGGTCAAGACCGTCGGCGGCCTGTACCTGCTGTACCTGGGCTTCAAGCTGCTGCGGGCCGGCGTGGCCCCCGCCACGCTGCCGCAGGCCGGCGCCGCCGGTTCGCGCTGGAAGCTGTTCGCCAACACCTACCTGGTGACGGCGCTGAACCCCAAGGGCATCATCTTCTTCGTGGCCTTCCTGCCCCAGTTCATCAACCCGACCGGCGACGTGACGCGCCAGTTGTGGACGCTGTCGGCCACCTTCGTGGTCTGCGCCGGCATCAACGCCACCGTGTACGCGCTGTTCGCGGACTCGGCGCGCCGCCTGCTGGCTTCGCCGCGGGCGCAGCGCGGCTTCAACCTGGGCGGCGGCGCGCTGCTGTCGGTCGCGGGCATCTGGGCCTTGCTGGCGCGCCGCGCCGCATAGCCCCCCTGACAGGCCCGGCGGTCGGCGTCCATGGCGCCGCCGCCTGCCCACAAGCCCGCCCTGGGGCCACGCCGCTCGTCAGGGCAACGCCGCCGACACGGCCTCCGGGTCCAGCCCGTAACGCCGGATCGCATCCGCCGCCTGCTCGGGCGGCAAGACCCCGTCATCGGCCAGCGCCTTCAAGGTCGCCAGCACGATGTGATGCCGGTCCACCTCGAAGAACGCCCGCAGCGCCTGGCGCGTATCCGACCGGCCAAAGCCGTCCGTCCCCAGCGTGACGTAGCGGCGTCCCGCCAGAAAGGGGCGGATCTGCTCGGCCACCGTCTTCATATAGTCGGTCGCCGCCACCACCGGCCCGGCCGTATCGGCCAGGCAGCTTTGTGCGTAGCCGCGCCGCGCCGGGTCCAGCGGATGCAGGCGGTTCCAGCGTTCGGTTTCCTGGCCGTCGCGCCGCAGCTCGGAATAGCTGGTGACGCTCCAGACGTCGGCGGCCACGCCGTAGTCCTGCTGCAGCAGCTCGGCCGCGGCCAGGGTCTCGGCCAGGATCGCCCCGCTGCCCAGCAACTGCGCACGCACCTCGCCCGGCCCGCCCTCGCGCAGCCGGTACATGCCCTTCAGGATGCCGGCTTCGGCGCCTGCGGGCAGCGGCGGATGCGCGGTCTTCTCGTTGATCAGCGTCAGGTAGTAGAAAACGTCTTCCTCTTCCTGGTACATGCGGCGCAGGCCGTCCTGCACGATCACCGCGATCTCGCAGGCATAGGCCGGGTCGTAGGCGATGCACGACGGAATCACCGAGGCCAGCACGTGGCTGTGGCCATCGTCGTGCTGCAGCCCTTCGCCTTCCAGCGTGGTGCGGCCCGACGTCGCGCCCAGCAGGAAGCCGCGTGCGCGGATATCGCCCGCCGCCCAGGCCAGGTCGCCCACCCGCTGAAAGCCGAACATCGAATAGAAGATATAGTACGGAATCGTCGCCACGCCGTGCGTGCTGTAGGCCGTGGCCGCCGCGATCCATGACGACATCGCGCCCGATTCGTTGATGCCTTCCTGCAGGATCTGGCCGCGGCGGTCTTCGCGATAGACGCTCAGCTGGTCGGCGTCTTGCGGCGTGTACAGCTGGCCCACGTGCGAATAGATGCCCACCTGGCGGAACATGCCGTCCATGCCGAAGGTGCGCGATTCGTCGGGCACGATCGGCACCACCTTGGCGCCGATGTCCGGGTCCTTCAGCAGTTGCGCCAGGATGCGCACGAACGCCATGGTCGTGGAAAACTCGCGCCCGTCGCTGCCCTTCAGGTGCGCGGCAAACGCGGCCAGCGCCGGCATGGCCTGCGGCCCCGGGCCGGCGGGCCGGCGCGGCAGGTGGCCGCCCGCGCGCTGGATGCCCGCGTCGAAATAGGCCTGCTCGGCGCTGCCGGGCGCCGGCTTGATGTACGGAATCTCGGCCAGCCGGTCGTCGGCCACCGGGATGCCGAAGCGGTCCCGAAACGCCCGCACCGCCGGGTCCGCCATCTTCTTTTGCTGGTGGTTGGTATTGGCCGCCTCGCCGGCCGCCCCCATGCCGTAGCCCTTCACCGTCTTGGCCAGGATCACGGTGGGCTGGCCGCGATGCGCCAACGCCGCGGCGTAGGCCGCATGCACCTTGACCGGGTCATGCCCGCCGCGGTTCAGCGCGCCGATCTCGTCGTCGGACAGGTGCGCCACGCGTTCGAGCAGCACCGGGTCCGCGCCGAAGAAATGTTCGCGCACATAGGCGCCGCCGCGCGCCTTGAACACCTGGTATTCGCCGTCCACGCACTGCATCATGCGGCGCCGCAACCGGCCGTCGTGGTCCTGCGCCAGCAGCGCGTCCCAGCCGCTGCCCCACACCACCTTGATCACATTCCAGCCCGCGCCGCGGTAGACGCTTTCGAGTTCCTGGATGATCTTGGCGTTGCCGCGCACCGGGCCGTCCAGCCGTTGCAGGTTGCAATTGACCACGAAGATCAGGTTGTCCAGCTTTTCGCGCCCGGCCATGGCCACCGCCGCCAGCGTTTCGGGCTGGTCCTGTTCGCCGTCGCCCAGAAAACCCCAGACCCGGCGGCCTTGCACGGGGATCAGTTCACGGTCTTCCAGGTAGCGCATGTAGCGTGCCTGGTAGGCCGCCATCAGCGGCCCCAGCCCCATCGACACCGTCGGAAACTGCCAGAACCCCGGCATCGTGCGCGGATGCGGGTACGAGGCCAGCCCGCCCCCGCCGATCTCGCGCCGGAAGCGGTCCAGTTCGTCTTCCGAGATGCGCCCTTCCAGGTAGGCGCGGGCGTAGATGCCCGGCGCCGAATGCCCCTGGATGTACAGCATGTCGCCCAGGTAATCCGGCGTGGCCGCGCGGAAAAAGTGGCGGTAGCCGGTTTCGTACAGCGTCGTCGCCGAGGCGTACGTGGCAATGTGCCCGCCCACGCCCGAGGTCTTGCCGGCGCGCAGCACCATCGCCATCGCGTTCCAGCGCAGGTAGGCGTCCAGGCGCGATTCGATGCCCACGTCGCCCGGAAACGGCGCCTGCCCCGCCACGCCGATGGAATTGACGTAGGGCGTGACACCCGGCGCGGCGTAGCCGCCCAGGCGCTCGCGGTCCTGGTTGATCAGCTGGTCCAGCAGGTAGTGCGTGCGCGGCAGGCCTTCGTGGGCCAGCACGGCCTGCATCGCGTCCAGCCATTCCCGGGTTTCCTGCGGGTCGGCGTCGATCGGATCGATCTCGGTTTCCATGGGCATGCTCCTTTGGGGAAAGCGGCGCCACGCCGGAACGCGCCGGCGCCTTCATTTCATATCGTGAATTGCATTTGCATAATGTGCAATTGCAATCGTATGAAGATTCCCAAACAATTGCAAGTGCAACTGTTAAGGGATTTGCCGGCCGCCGCCTCTACAATCGCGACAGCAGAATCTCCAGACAAGGAACGACCGCATGGCCACGGGCAAGCCCGACGCGTGGAGCCTCTTTCTGACCGCGCATGCATTGGTGGTGGAAGAGATCGAAAAAAGACTGTCCGCTGCCGACCTGCCGCCGCTCGCGTGGTATGACGCGCTGTGGGCGCTGGAACGCGCGCCGCAGGGCACCGCCCGCATGTTCGAGATGGCCGAACGCATGGTCATCGCGCGCTACAACCTGACGCGGCTGATGGACCGCATCGAAGCCGCCGGGCTGGTCGAACGGTTCCGCAGCGACGAAGACCGCCGCGCCACCTACGCCCGCATCACGCCTGACGGGCTGGCGCTGCGGCGCAAGATGTGGAAGATCTATGGACCCGCGATCGACGAGCTGTTCCTGTCGCGGCTGCCGCAGGCGCAGCAGGACGCCATGGCCGAACAGTTCCGCGGCATCGCCAGGCATGTGCGGGCGCTGACCAAGAGCACGGTCGAGTAAAGCGGCGGCATCGCCTGCCTGTCGCACCATCGTGGCGCCGCCGCCTGGCGCAGACCCGCACACCCAAGGAGATCCCCCGCATGACACCCCGCCCGCCCCTGCACATCGGCATCGTCGCCTGTTCGGCAGAAGGCGCCGCGCTGTGCTATCGCACGATCTGCGCCGAAGGCGCGCAGCAACTGGGCCCGCATGCCCACCCCGAGGTCTCGCTGCACACCCATTCGCTGGCCGACTACGTGGCCTGCCTCAACCAGGGTGACCTGGCCGGCGTGGGCGCGCTGATGCGGTCGTCGGCCGGCAAGCTGGCGCGCGCAGGGGCCGACTTCCTGATCTGCCCCGACAACACCATTCACCAGGCGCTGGGCCACGTGCTGCCGCAATCGCCCCTGCCCTGGCTGCACATCGCCGAAGAAGTCGCCTTGGAAGCCGCCCAGCGCGGCTTTCGCCGCATCGGCATCACCGGCACGCGCTGGCTGGTGGACAGCCCCGTCTATCCCGACAAGCTGGCGGCCCAGGGCCTGGAATGCGTGCGGCCATCCGAATCCGACCGCGACCTGCTGGCGCGGATCATCATGGACGAACTGGTCTATGGCGATTTCCGGCCGGCGTCGGTGGCGTTGCTGCAAGACGTGGTGACGCGGCTGCGCGACGCCGGCTGCGATGCGGTGGTGCTGGGCTGCACCGAACTGCCGCTGGTGCTCAACGACGGCAACTGCGCGCTGCCGACGCTGGATTCCACCCGCATCCTGGCCCGGGCCGCGCTGCGGCGCGCGCTGCAGGGCGAGTGACACGGCCATTCATCGACAATGACTTCCCCCCCTGTCGGATGACGTCAACGACGGCCCGGTCGCTTCCTGGCTGGCAGTGCACATCCCTTTCCCCTCCCCACTATGGTTGCCTCCACACTCGTTGCCATGCTGTGCGCACACCTGTTGTGCTTTTCAGGCATGTTCTTATTGATCAGCCGTCGCCTGCCTGGCAACAGGATGGGGATGGATTATTTTGCCGTGGGCAACCTGTTGCTGGCGTCGGCCTACATCCTGCAATTGCTGGAAGGCGGCCCGGCCTGGAGCCTGATGAGCGTGGTCAACCACATTCTTACGCTGGCTGCGCCGATCGCCTACTGGCTCGGCGCGATGCGTTTCTTCGGGCGCCAGGTTCCGCTGTGGCGTCCGTTGATCGCCTTTGCGGCGGCCTACGGCCTGGCGCAATTACTGGTGCAAGGGAACGCCGGCCCCGCCGCCCGCTACGCCATGCTGGCGGCGATGGCGACCGTGCTGTTCTTTGCCATGACCCTGACCGTGATCTACGGCGTGCGCACGTTCGCCAAGGACCTGTACGGCGAAATGATCTTTTTCTCGCTGCTGATCGGCGGCATCTGTGTCCTGAACGCGCTGAAGTTCATGAAGATCGTGGACGATGGCCTGGATGCCCTGCACATGGACAGCCGCTTCCAGATGATCTTCTACATCTATATGTCGACCCTGGCCACCATCGTGCCGCCGGCCATCGTCTGGCTGGTGCTGCGGCGGCTGACAGACAGCCTGCGCAATATCGCGGCGCGCGACCCCATGACGAACTTGCTCAATCGCCGAGGGCTGGTGGATGCGCTGAAGCAATACTTCAACGCGCGACAGGCGGCGCCGGCCTGTTTGCTGCTGCTGGATGTGGATCATTTCAAGCGCATCAATGACACCTACGGCCACCAGGCCGGGGACGAGGTCATCTGCCAGGTGGCGGATCTGCTGCGTGCCACCGTGCGTCGCGGCGACCTGACGGGTCGTATCGGCGGGGAAGAATTCGTGGCCATCTTGCTCGATGCCGACACGGACGGCGTCATGCTCCTGGCCGAGCGCCTGCGTGCCAACATTGAAAACCAGGCCATCAAGGTGGCGGGATCCGACCAATCGCTGCGCTGCACCGTCACCATCGGGATTTCGCCGCACTTCCATGGCGTGCAGGGGCTGGAAGACGCCCTGCGACAAGCCGATTCCGCGCTCTACCGCGGCAAGGCGGCGGGCCGCAACCGGATCGAATGGGCTGACGCCACCCCTGGCCTTTCAGCCCAACGCGCTGAACCGGCCATCATGGCGTAAGCGGCGGGTTCGAGGCAGCCAAGCCGTCCAAGGCTGCCCTGAAACCCGCTCCTGTCCGCTCTACCGCTACGTGCGCGGTGCCTCGTCCTCGGCTTCCTGACGCGCTTCGAGTTCATTGCCCAGCACCTCGGCCGAATCGTCGGTGCTGGATTCCGACACCAGGGGACGGCGGGTGTGCCCTGCCGCCCGGGCGTTGCCGCCCTCGTCGGGCCGTTCGGCCTGCACGGCCACATTGGCCGGCGGCGCGTAGCCGCGCTTGTCCTGCCCGAAGTACACGACCGTGTGCGGGTACGGCAGCTCGATGCCGGCGGCGTCGAAGTGCTTCTTGAGCAAGCGGTTGTAGCCGCGCTGCACGGCCCACTGCATGCCCGGCGTGGTCTTGATCAGGATGCGGATGGTCACGCCCTTGTCGTTGACGGCCGTGACCCCGGCCACCGTCATCTCTTCCAGGATCTCGGGTCCCAGCACCGAATCGGTCATCAGCTCGGCAAACGCCGCGCGCAGATGCTCGATGGCGTCGTCCACGCTTTCGCGGTGCGCGATGGTGTATTCGCCCAGGTGGTACGAGAAGTCGCGCATGTGGTTGGCCACCACGTCCACCGACGAAAACGGCACCAGGTGGTAGCCGCCGTCCAGCGTACGTATGCCCACGGACCGGATGGTCATCTTCTCGACCGTGCCGAACACGCCCGCGACCTGCACCACGTCGTTCTCGTTCATGCCGTTTTCAAGCTGGATGAACACGCCGGTGATGATGTCCTGCACCAGCTTCTGGGCGCCAAAACCGATCGCCAGGCCCACCACGCCCGCGCCGGCAATCAACGGACCGACGTCGATGCCGATCTGCGACAGCAGCACCATCAACGTCATCGTCACGATGACGATCAGCGCCGCATTGCGAAACAGCGCCAGCAACGTGCGTTCGCGCGCACTGGGCATGCCGCGACCTTCGCGCTGGCTCAGGCGGTGCTCGATGATGCTGGCGATCACCGTCCAGGCCAGCGCCGCGATCAACAGCACGATGACGATATTGAGCGTCACCTTGATCGCCGCGCCCCCGGCGTCCGACGCCAGCCAGCGCGACAGGTCAAACGCGTGCCAGGCATCCAGGATCAGCAGCACCGCCACGATGCGGATGATCCAGCCCACCAGCTTGAGCAGCGCCGGCACGTAGGCGTTCACCCGCGCCTCCAGCAGCGGCAGGCGCTGGCGCAGGTCGTCTGACAATCGAATGGGCTTGGCCAGGATGGCGTTCAGCAGCAGGATCAAGAGGCTGCTCACCCCGATCACCAGCAGCGTCTGCGCCGTGGCCCGGGCCATGAAAGGCAAGGCATTGGTCGGATCGACCTGGCTGACCACCAGCAAGATGGTGAAGTAGCCGATGCCCAGCACGTGCCATATGCGCGACAGGAAATGCAGCCGCGCCCCCAGGAACGTGGCCGCCCCCGCGGCGCGGCGATCCAGATGCTCGCGCACCGCCTGGCGGTTCTGCCAGATGGTGCGCACGGCGTATACATAGACCGCCAGCATGATGACCATGCCGGCCAGCCGGCCCAGCGCCGGCGACAACGCGGCCGCCATCACCGGATCGATCAGCAGCGTGCCGTAGCCCGCGGCCGCCACGATGCGCACCAGCCAGCCATTCCAGTACTTGGCGGACGCATCGGCCATCGGCAGGAGCCGCAGATGCGGGTGCCGCACCGCGAACACCGTGCGGATCACGACCTTGATGATTTCCACCGACACGAAGGCCCGCAGGAAGACGGCGGCCAGCGCGTCCAGCGTGCCGCGACCCGGCGTGCCCCACAGGGCGGCCGCGCCGCCCGCCATCGCGGCCAGCAGCACCACCCCCACGTCAATCGCCAATGCCCCCACGATCGCGCCCGCGCGCCGGCCCAGCACCCGGATGGGCAGCGGCGTGCCGCGCGCGGACGCGGCGGCCGGCTTGCTGCCGTGTTGCGCCACCCAGTGGTCGATGCGCGTGTAGATGCGCATCGCGATCAGGCGTAGCAGCAGGAAGGCGATGATCGTCGCCGCCGCCGCCAGCAGCAGCGGCATCAAGGCATGGCTCGCCGTACCGCTGTCCATGCGCAGGCTGCGCCCCGAGGCCAGCGCCACCATGTCGTCCACGCCCTGGCCCATGTCGGTGGCCACGCCGGTCAGGAAGCGCTGCACGTCATCGGCCATGCGCTGTTGCAATCCGGGCGTTGCCGGCGCGGGCCTGGCTTGCGCGTCAGCGGAACGCGCTGCGGCGGGGTCGGCGCCGGCTGCCTGCGCGCGCAGCGCATCCACCAGGGCCTTGCGCGCGTCGGGGTTGTCCAGCAGGTCGGCCAGCGCGGCGGGGGACAGCGTGCCGGGAGAAGCGGTGTCGGCAGGCGCCGAGGCTGCCGGCAACAGCGGCGTTGCCGCCCGGGCGTCCGCCTGCCACGACAGGGCCACGCAACTCAGTATCAGCGCCAGCAGCAACGCCGGCCACGGCCTGCCTCGCCTGCGCCGCCAAAGACTGGCGGCATATGGGCGAAACGGGAAAGCGATCGATACTATCGTTGCGGATAGAACCACTAATACATCTCCTCTGGGAACAGGATAATTCGGGCCGCGCGAGCCCGGCGACAGCCACTATCTTGCCAGACTACGATTTCAGAGCGCTTCAATTCCGCCCGAAAAACATTTTCAGGCATTTTTCACGACGGCCGCGACGTACCGATCCGCCTGCCTTCGCAGACCCCTTGCGGTGCCTGCCTGCACCGCTCAGGTTTCCCTGGCGTGATTCACCGTGTACTTCGGAATATCGATCGTCACGTCCTCTGCCCCCACGATGGCCTGGCAGCTCAGGCGCGACTGCGGTTCGACCCCCCAGGCGCGGTCCAGCAGGTCTTCTTCGCCTTCCTCCACCGCATTGAGCGCATCAAAGCCCTGGCGAACAATGCAGTGGCAGGTCGTGCACGCGCGGCTTTGCTCGCAGGCGTGCTCGATCGGAATTCCGTGATCGAGCAGGGCCTCGCACAGCGATACCCCGGCCGGCACGTCCAGCACGGCGCCGGCCGGCGCGAGGTCGGGATGGGGAAGAACAGTGATTTTTGGCATGGTGACGCCCCTGGCGAGTCCGATCAAAGCAATATCGCCAGCGTAAGGATGGCTACGCTTGGAAGGTCAAGCGATAATCCGTCGACCCCATTCTGCGGAGGCCGCATGAGCTTTCTCGATCGCCAGCCCGATTCAACGTCTGCGGACACGCCCGTCCCGCAGGATCCCCTGGCGTGGCAACGTCACTGGCATCACATCCTGGATGCCTTTGACGACCACCCGGACGAAGTGGCCGGCGACAAAGGCGTGCCTGATCCGCTGCCGGACCTGGACCAGGACTTTCGGCTGCTGTTCAATTTCTGGTCCGCCGACTGGCCCAGCGGCGCCGAGGCGCGCAAGCGGGCCTTTTCGATCCTGCCCCGCGGCGATCAGATGCTGGCCCGCATCGAGGAATATCTATCGACGCCGGCCAAGGCCATCGATGCCGAGCAGGCCACGATGCGCTTGCGCCAAGGGGTGGACCTTACCCGGCGCGCGGGCTTCGAGGCGCCCGACCCGGACGGCCCGGTCCGTGTGCTGGCCAGCCCGGCGGTGTCTCTGCGTGATGCCTATTGCCGCGCCGAATCGCCTTTTGTGGAATTGCGCGATGGGATGGACACCATGGCGGAAAACGAAACGGGTGAGGTGGGGGCCGCGGCGTACCACTTTCTCTCCGAGCCGCTGTATCGCCTGGCCACCACTTACGACGTTTCCAGCTGGATCGCCTGGCCGCTGTGCAGCCGCTTGACCGCGCCGGCGGACGACCCCACCGCGGCCGCCATGCGGCTGTGGCGTGGCGGGTGGTCGGCCGGGTGGGATGACGAAGGCCTGTTCCTGTACGACCGCAGGCAGGAATTCGGGCTGGCGCCCTGATCTTGCAGGAACAACCCGAGGACGGACCCCGATCGCCCAAACGCCGGCCAGGCGCGGCCCTGCGCTACCTGTGGGAAGCCGGCCGCGAACCTGCCGACCCGTACACGCCGCCGGACACCTTCCTGCAAGGCTTCGCGCCGTCCGACCTGGTGCTGGCCGCTGATGGCGGCTATGTCCAGCACCTGGCGCCGCTTGACGATGCCTGGTTCATGGACGGCTACTGGCCGTCGCTGCGGTTTTCCGCACAACACGAGCCGTTAGGCTGGGTCTGCGAATCTTGACGCGAACCCTGAACGCATTGCGCGTGTAACCGCGCGAAATCGCTATCGTCTGCCATCGGCCGGAAACGATCATTCCGTCATGCCCTGGTCAATGGCTTCAGGCTACAGTGATTGCTCACGTGGATCGAGGACGGATGCGGCATGGCCGACGCAAGCACGCTTTTGAATGACAACGCGGTATACAAGACCTTGCTGGAGTCGACCAAGGCAATTCCCTGGAAAATCGATTGGGCGTCCATGAAATTCGCCTATATCGGCCCCCAGATCGAGGCATTGCTGGGCTGGAGCGTCGACAGCTGGGTCAGCGTCGAAGACTGGGCCATGCGCATGCACCCCGAAGACCGCGAATACGTGGTCAATTTCTGCGTTTCGCAATCCCAGGCGGGCGTCGACCATGAAGCCGACTACCGGGCCCTGACCCAGGACAACGGCTACGTCTGGATTCGCGACGTCGTCCATGTCATGCGCAATGAGCAAGGCGAGGTGCAGGCGTTGATCGGCTTCATGTTCGACATCACCGAACGCAAGAAGACCGAAGAACAGTTGCTGAGCCTGCAAAAAGAACTGGAAGCCCTGTCTTTCAAGGACGGCTTGACCAATATTGCCAACCGGCGCCGCTTTGACAGCAGTTTCGAACTGGAATGGGAACGGGCCGGCAAAGATCGCCAACCGCTGTCCATCTTGCTGCTCGACGTGGATTTCTTCAAGCAGTACAACGACTTGTACGGTCACACCCAGGGTGACAAATGCCTGGTGGATATCGCCCAGACGCTGAGCCTGGCGCTGGATGGCCCGCGCGATCTGGTGGCGCGCTACGGCGGTGAGGAATTCGTCGTGCTGCTGCCCGAGGCCGATGCCGCGACCGCCCTGAAGGTGGCCGAACGCTGCCAGCGGCTGCTGGAAAAGAAAGCCATCATGCATGCGCTGTCGCCCCACGGCCGCCGCGTCACGGTGAGCATGGGCGCGGGCACCCTGATTCCTGACGGTAACGCCACGCGGGGTGCCTTCATCAAGGCCGTGGACCAAGCGTTGTATGTGGCCAAGAACAACGGCCGCAACCGCATTGAACATGTGCAGTGGGAGGCCACCGCGCGCTAGCTGCCACGCCGGCCCCCCGCAATTTCAGGAGACCCGCATGCCCAAGTTCATCACGATCGGCTACGGAGACCAGGCCGGCTACGACCGCACCGCCGCTCCCCTGCGCGATGCCGCCCACGCGCACGATGCCAATTTGCGGCAACAAGGCGTCTTGATGGGCATCGCCGGCACCCCGGTGCAGGTGCGCAACCACGACGCGGCGGGGGTGGAAACGACCGCGGCGCCCTACATGACATCGGCCTTGCCGGTGGCGGGCTTTGCCATCATCGAGGCGGCCGACCTGGCCGAGGCGATAGCGCAGGTGTCGCGCACCCCGTGTGCGGTGGCGCAGGGGGTGGTCGAGGTCTGGCCGTTGCTGGAACCCTAGTCTGGCCCCGCCCGCAGGTTGCAAATCGAAGCGTTCCTGGTCAGCTCGTTAGCCTATGCTGACCGGCCGGGGTTTCCCCACACGCTCTCAAGGAGCCGCGAATGCTGGACCATGTCGAAATCAACGTGAGCGACTTCGAGCGCAGCCGGGCGTTTTACCTGAGCGCGCTCGCGGCCATCGGTTACGTGCCACGCAAGGCGCTGCCTACCGGCATGGGCTTTGGCGTGGGCGAGCTTGAAGAGGCCGGCGACCCGGGCGGTGAATTCTGGATTCATCCGGGCACGCCCAGCACCCCGCGCGTGCATGTGGCCTTTCGGGCCCGCAGCCGCGCCGAAGTGGATGCCTTTCATCGGGCGGCGCTGGAAGCCGGCGGCAGGGATAACGGTGCGCCCGGCCTTCGCCCGCAGTATCACCCGCATTATTACGGCGCCTTCATCCTGGATCCCGACGGCTACAACGTCGAGGCGGTGTATCACCGCCCCGAGTGAGCGTCATCACTTCTTCTTGCAGTCGATCACGCTGGCTTTGGTGATGACATTTGTATCGGACCGCTCAACATGGTGAAGCCCCAAACCCGGGCAATGCTGTTTGCGCTATGCATCGTCCCCGTGATCGTGGCCCTCTTCCTGGGGCTTTTCTTGGGGTCGCTGATCCTGGTCAACCGCTATTGGCCGACCGCCGGGTTTACGGCCGAGGAAGTCCTGAATCAGTTGATGGTCCTGGGCATTGCCTTGGTCGCCCTGCCCTGGATTCAACACCGCAGCTTTCAGCATCAATATGGCCTTCAATTCGGATCGGCGAACGGGACACCGGACCTGGCCCCGCCCAGACCCTCACGGGCGGTAGCAGTGGTTCGCCTGATGTTGCTCGTCGCTGGCGCCGCGTTGCTGGTGGCGGTGTTCGGGCCACTGTCGCATCTGACCCGCCTGTCTGACTGGCTGCAAGACAGCGGCTTGGGTGCGATGTCGTTCCGCCTGGTCGAGCTGCTGATGCTGCTCGCCCTGATTGGCGGCTTTCTGTTGGTGGGCGGGCTGGTGGCGCTGGCTCGGCGCGTTGGCGGGCCCCGCAAACGCCAGGACACCCGCGAGCCGCGCCATGAAACCCAACGGATCTGGCTGATCTGCTATGCCGGCACGCTGGGGTTGTGCGCGGGCCTGTCCCTGCTGGCGAGTTTCCTGATCCGCAAATTTCTGTAGCGGCGCCCAGGTTCATGGGCCCTTCGCTGCCCGGCGCGGTGGCGCCACGCTCAAAGCTGATCGGCCCCGAACAACCGCAGCCGCCCCAGGTCCAGCACCTGGATCTGGTTGTAGGCCAGCCCCAGGATTCCCTGGTCCGCCAGCGTCTGCAACGCCTGATTGACCCGCTGGCGCGACAGGCCGGTCAGGTACCCCAATTCTTCCTGCGAAATCGCCAGCGTCAGGTCGGTGGACGGATACAGCTGCGGGTTGAACAGCTGCGCCAGGGATTGCGCCACGCGGGCATCGGCGTCCAGCAGGCGATGATTCTGGATCGAGGCGATGAATTCGCCCATCCGGTTGTTCAACTGCCCGATCACGAAGTGCGAGAACGGCAGGCTGGCCGACAGCAAGGCGTGAAACGTGTCCACCGGCACCCGCAGGACCAGCGACGGCTGGATGGCGACCACGTCGTATTTGCGCAGTTCGCGCTTGATGACGCTGCCCTCGCCGAACCAGCCGCCGGGCGGCACGCCGGAAAACGTGCAGCTGCGCCCGGATTCGTTGTAGATGGCCAGCTTCAGCAGGCCGGCATGCACGCCCAGCCAGTAATCCGATGGCGCGTTGCGGCGCGCGATCCAGGCGCCGCTGGCGACGTGGTCGGCGCGTGACGTGGCCAGGACCAGGTCCTGATGCGCAGTGTCCAGCGCGCCGAACCAGGCACAGGCGTCGAACAGCTCGGCGAGCTCGTCGGCGGAAACAGCGTTTGAAACATCGGACATGGAAAGAACCGTGTAAAACTGGAGGTTGGCACGTACGCGGAAGGTCTGTCATGCAGGCGACAGACAGTATTTTCCGGCGACGGATAAGCTTCTCGCAAGCAGCGGGATGCAGCAAGCGACCGGACCCACGCGGACAGCAAGATCCGCGATCCCGATCAAGCTTTCCGCACACAGGCTATCCGGGCGCGCCCCGTGCCCGACAGGAGACAACCATGAGCAGCATGTTCGAACACGGCCTGGCGCGCCGGGACGCCAACTATGAGCCGCTGACCCCGGTGGATTTCATTGCGCGGGCCGCGCAGGTGTATGGCCAGCGGCTGGCGGTGGTGCATGGCAAGGTGCGACGCACCTGGGCCCAGACCTACGAACGGGCGCAGCGCCTGGCCGGCGCGCTGGCGGCCGCCGGCATTGGCCGCGGCGACACGGTGGCGGTGATGCTGCCCAATATTCCGGCGATGGTCGAGGCGCATTTCGGGGTGCCGATGCTGGGCGCGGTGCTCAATACCCTGAATACCCGGCTGGACACGCCCAGCGTGCTGTTCATGCTGGGCCACGGCGAAGCCCGGGCACTGATCGTGGACACCGAATACGCCGACGTGGCGCAACGTGCCCGGGCGGAATTCCCGCATCTGAAAGTCATTTCAGTGCACGACCTGGACAGCGCACCGGCCACCTTGCCGGGCGCGACGGACTACGAGGACTTCCTGGCGGCGGCCCCTGCCCGCTTCGACTGGCAGCCGCCGGCCGACGAGTGGGACGCGATTGCGCTGAATTACACGTCGGGCACGACGGGCGATCCGAAAGGCGTGGTGTACCACTACCGCGGCGCCTACCTGAACGCGGTGAGCAATATCCTGGAATGGGATATGCCCAAGCACCCGGTGTATCTGTGGACGCTGCCGCTGTTTCACTGCAATGGCTGGTGCTTCGCCTGGACGGTGGCGGCGCGCGCGGGCGTCAATGTCTGCCTGCGCAAGTTCGATCCGCAGACGGTGTTCGACCTGATCCGCAACGAAGGCGTCACGCACTATTGCGGCGCGCCCATCGTGCAAAGCGCGCTGGCCAATGCGCCGGCCGCGATGCGGGCGGGCATCGACCATACGGTGCGCACCATGGTGGCCGGAGCAGCCCCGGCACCGGCGGTGATCGCCAAGATGAAGGAAATCGGCTTCGAACTGACGCACGTGTACGGGCTGACCGAGGTCTACGGCCCGGCCGCCGTGTGCGCCCGGCAAGAGGCCTGGGACGCCCTGGAAGACGAACAACTGGCCGCGCTGACCGCCCGCCAGGGGGTGCGCTACCACCTGCAGGCCGGCGTATCGGTGCGCGACCCCGAGACCATGCAGGAAGTGCCGGCCGACGAGCAGACCGTGGGCGAAATCATGTTCCGCGGCAATATCTGCATGAAGGGCTACCTGAAGAACGAGCGCGCCACCGACGAGGCCTTCGCCGGCGGCTGGTTTCATACGGGCGACCTGGGCGTGATGACGCCGGACGGGTATATCCGCATCAAGGACCGCAGCAAGGACATCATCATCTCGGGCGGCGAGAATATTTCCAGCATCGAGGTCGAGGACGCGCTGTACCGCCACCCCGCCGTGGCGGCGGTGGCGGTGGTGGCCATGCCGGACCCGAAGTGGGGCGAAACGCCCTGCGCTTTCGTCGAACTGAAGCCGGGCTGCAGCGCGACCGAGGCCGAGATCATCGCCCACTGCAAGCTGCTGCTGCCCGGCTTCAAGGTGCCGCGCGCGGTGCGCTTTGGCGAGCTGCCCAAGACATCCACCGGCAAGATCCAGAAGTTTGAACTGCGCGCGGCGGTGGGTTCCACCCGCGCGATCGATGCCACCTGATTCCCCTTCCACACGCCAGGAGCGCTACGCCATGACGTACCAAGCCCCCGTGAAAGACATGCTGTTCGTGCTGAACCACCTTGCGGGCCTGCCGCAGGTGGCGGCGCTACCGGAGTACGCCGAAGCCACGCCGGACACCGCCCAGGCGGTGCTGGAAGAGGCCGCGACCTTTGCCGCCGACGTGCTGGCGCCGCTGAACCACTCGGCCGACCGCGAGCCCAGCGCCTGGAAGGACGGCGCGGTGACGACGTCGCCGGGGTTCAGGCAGGCGTTTGCCCAGTACGCCGAGGCCGGCTGGCAGGGCATGACGCACCCCGAACAGTATGGCGGCCAGGGCCTGCCGGGCCTGTTGGGCGCGCCCTGCGCCGAAATGCTGAACGCGGCCAACCTGTCGTTCGCGCTGTGCCCGCTGCTGACCAACGGCGCGATCGAGGCGCTGCTGACGGCAGGCTCGCCCGCGCTGCGCGAGCGCTACATCGGCCCGATGATCTCGGGCCAATGGACCGGCACGATGAACCTGACCGAGCCGCAGGCCGGCTCCGACCTGGCCTTGCTGCGCACCCGCGCGCAGCCGGTGGGCGACGGCAGCTACCGGATTTCGGGCACCAAGATCTTCATTACCTACGGCGAACACGACCTGGCCGAAAACATCGTGCACCTGGTGCTGGCGCGCCTGCCCGATGCGCCCGAGGGCGTGAAAGGCATTTCGCTGTTCCTGGTGCCCAAGTTCCTGGTGAACGAAGACGGCACGCTGGGCGCGCGCAACGATGTGACCTGCGTGTCGATCGAGCACAAGCTGGGCATCAAGGCCAGCCCCACCGCCACGTTGCAGTTCGGCGACGCGGGCGGCGCCATCGGCTACCTGGTGGGCCAGGAAAACCGCGGCCTGGACGCGATGTTCATCATGATGAACGCGGCCCGCTTTGCGGTGGGCGTGCAGGGCATCGCGGTGGCCGACCGCGCCTACCAGCACGCGCTGGCCTATGCCGCAGACCGCGTGCAGAGCCGCCCGGTGGATGGATCATCGCGCGAATCCGTGACCATCATCCACCACCCCGACGTGCGCCGCATGCTGGGCACGATGCGTGCGTTGACCGAAGCCGGCCGTGCGCTGGCCTATTACACCGCCGGCCACGCCGACCTGGCCCACGCCAGCGCCGACCCGGCTGCCCGGGCCCGCCACCTGGCGGTGCAGGAATTCCTGGTGCCGATCGTCAAGGGCTGGTGCACCGAGGCATCCATCGACGTGGCCAGCCTGGGCGTGCAGGTGCACGGCGGCATGGGCTTCATCGAAGAGACCGGCGCCGCGCAGTACTACCGCGATGCCCGCATCCTGACCATCTACGAAGGCACCACCGCCATCCAGGCCAACGACCTGGTCGGCCGCAAGACGCTGCGCGACGGCGGTGCGGTGGCGCAGGCGCTGATCGACGAGATCCGCAAGACGGAAGAAGCGCTGCAGGCGCGCAGCGAGCCGGCCGCCCGGCTGGTGCTCACGCCGCTGCGCCAAGGGCGCCTGGCGCTGGCCAACACGGTGGATTTCGTGGTGGCCAACGCCGCCGCGCATCCCAATGCCGTGTTCGGCTCGGCCGTGCCGTATCTGCTGCTGGCCGGCACCGTGCTGGCGGGCTGGCAGATGGCGCGCGCCCTGCTGGCGTCGCTGGACCACCTGGCCGAGGACCCGGCCTTTCACCAGGCCAAGATCGACACGGCCCAGACGTACGCGCTGCACAAGCTGACGCAGGCGCCCGGGCTGGCGGCGGTGGTGGCGGGGTCGATCGAGTACGCGGTGCAGCCCTGAAGCGGCGCCAGCATCCCCTGAAAAGACCGCTGCGGCGGTCTTTTTTCATGCATGGAGGCACGGTTAAACATATAACCAATAAGAATAAAGAAAAGAAATAAACATATCTAAAATTATTAAGCGGACACTGCCCGCAGGCAAGACGCCAGCCGTATCAAGGCGTAGTACAGGACCCTTCCCCATGCTTCGCAAGCTGTTTTCCGCCGCCCTCATTGCCACTGCTTTCGCCGTGGCCCCTGCCCATGCCGCCCCGCCCGCGCTGGAAATCGGCTACCTGCCGATCCTGCCGGACGCGCAGTTGTTCGTGGCGCTTGAAGAAGGCACCTTGCAGGCCCAGGGCGCCCCCGCCCCCAAGCTGGTGCAGTTCCAGAGCGGCCCCGCGCTGACGCAGGCGCTTTTGGCCGGCCAGCTGGACGTGGCCTACGTCGGCATCGGCCCGGCGCTGGTGGCCAGCGCCAAGGGCGCCGGCATCAAGGTGGTGGCCTCCAATATCGTGGAGCAGGTGAACGTGGTGGCGCTGGGCGCGCTGGCGCCGTATTTCGCGTCGGGCGACCCGGCCACCGCGTTTGCGCGCTTTGCCAAGGACAAGGGCAGAAAGCCCGTGATCGCCAGCTACCCCAAGGGCGCGGTGCCCGAAGCCGCGCTGCAATACTGGCTGCGCAAGCAGATCAAGGCCGACCCGGCCAGCCTGGAACTGATCTACCAGGGCGAAGCGCAGATCCAGCAATCGCTCTTGACCGGCGCCATCGACGGCGCGGCCATCCTGGAGCCCACCGTGACCACGGTGCTGACGCGTGCGCCGGATTCGCGCGTGGTGGCGCGCGGCTCGCAGCTGTTTCCGAACCAGCCCGGCGCCGTGCTGCTGGTGCGCGACAAGCTGATCGCCGACCACCCCGAGGTGGTGCAGCAACTGGTCAACGCCCAGTTGTCCGCCACGGCCCTGCTCAAGAACGACCCGGCGCGCGCCGCGGGCCACGTGCAGAAGTACGTGGGCGGCGGCCGCCTGGACCGCGCCCTGGTGGAAAAAGCCATACGCAGTTCGCACGACCAGTTCGTGGCGGACCCGCACGCCATCGTCGACGCCACGGCCGAGCTGCAGACCTTCCAGGCCAGCCTGGGCACGGTCGAGGCACCGCCGGTGGACGTGAAGCAGCTGTTCGACACGCGCTTCTTCGACAAGGCCGCCAAGCCATGAGCCAGACCGCCCAGGCCTATGCCGCCCCGGCCGCGCGCACGCGCGCCGAAGCGCCGCCCTGGCACGCCGCCGCCCGCCGCGCCGCCTACGGCATTGCAGGGCTGGCGATCTTCATCGGCATCTGGAAGGCCGCGCTGATCTGGCAGTGGGCGCCCCCGGGCACCCTGCCCGACCCGTTCGCGCTGCCCGCGACACTGATGCAGGAATGGCAGTCGGGCCGGCTGCTGCCCGCCATCGGGTCGAGCCTGGTGCATTATTTCTGGGGCCTGGCGGCGGGCACGGCGCTGGGCTTTGCCGTCGGCCTGGCCGCGGCCACGCTGCCGCGCTTTGATCTGATGCAGGCCTACCTGGCGCGCATCCTGCGGCCGATTCCGCCGCTGGCCTGGGTGGTGTTCGCCATCGCCTGGTTCAAGGTCAGCCATGCCGGCGCGGCATTCGTCATCGCCATCGGCGTGTTCTGGGTGAACTACTTCGCGACCTACAGCGCGGTGCGCAATGTGGACCCGCGTTTTTACGAACTGGCGCGCGCCTTCGGCCACGGCGGTTACCTGGCGCGCGCACTGACCGTGACGCTGCCCGCCATCGCCCCCGGCGCGCTGTCGGGCGTGCGGACGGGCATCGGCCAGGCCTGGATGACGCTGATCGCCGCCGAGTTGCTGGGCGTGCCCGGCATGGGCCAGGAAATGAACGCCGCCGCGGGCGTGGGCGCCTACGACGCGGTGGTGGTGTACATGCTGATCATCTCGCTGGTCTACACGATCTGCGACCTGGCGTTTTCCGCCGTCGAAGGCAAGGTGCTGCAATGGCGTCCGTGATCGCGTTTTCCAAGCTGTCCTACCAGCATCCCGGCGCCGCGGCGCCCGTCATCCAGGGCCTGTCGCTGGATATCGAGGCGGGCAGTTTCGTGGCGGTGGTGGGCGGATCGGGCGTGGGCAAATCGACGCTGCTGCGCGCCGCGGCCGGGCTGGCCGAACCGGCTTCGGGCGAAGTGCGCTTTCAGGCACCGACGCGTCCCGGACGGCGCAGCCGCGCGGTGGTGTTCCAGGACAGCCGCCTGATGCCCTGGCGCACCGTCGGCAGCAATGTCGGCTACGGGCTGGAGGGCCTGGGCCTGGATCGCGCGGAACGCCAACGCCGAATCGACGCGGCGCTGCAGCTGACCGGCCTGGGCGACTATGGCCGCCGCTGGCCGCACCAGTTGTCCGGCGGCCAGGCCCAGCGCGTGGGCATTGCCCGGGCGCTGGCGGTCAAGCCCGACCTGCTGCTGATGGACGAGCCGTTCAGCGCCGTCGACGCGATCACCCGCCGCAACCTGCAACAAGAGCTGATCCGGGTGTGGCAGGCGTCGGGCGCGGCGGTGCTGTTCGTGACCCACGACATCGAGGAAGCCGTGTTCCTGGCGGACAAGGTGGTGGTGCTGGGCGGCCGCCCGGCCAACATCGCAGGCCACTACGACATCGACCTGCCCCGCCCGCGCGACCGCGCCGATCCGGCGTTTGCGCGGCAGGTCGCCGCCATCGCGCATACGCTGGAACATCACTGAACCGCGGCGCCCCGGTGGGCGCCACCGGTCGCTGATCCGCACCGCGCAGGCGCCCCCGTATGCGTCACCCCTGCTGTGTCGCGCAGGCCGCCTTCAACGGCGCCTTGCGCGGCAAGGTCACGGCCCAGAACACAGCGGCCACCAGACCCAGGCCCGCGCCCAGCACGCATACGCCCAGCCAGCCCGCCCGCGCGTAGACGGCGGTCGACGCGATCGACCCCAGGCCGCTGCCCACCGCATAGAACATCATGTAGCCGCCCACCAGCCGGCTGTGCGCCTGCGCGCCGATGCTGAAGATCATGGTCTGGTTGGTGACGTGCAAGGCCTGCGCGGCGATGTCCAGCAGCAGCACACCCAGCGCCAGCGCCCACAGGCTCTGGTCCAGGAACGCAATGGGGATCCAGGCCAGGCACAGCAGTGCCAGCCCCGCCCCGGTGGTGCGCTGGCCCAGGCCACGGTCCGCCAGGCGCCCGGCGCGCGCCGCCACCAGCACGCCGGCCACGCCCACCAGTCCGAATGCGCCCACGGCGGTGTGGGTCAGGGAATGCGGCGGTGCGCTCAGGGGCAGCACCAGCGCGGTCCAGAACGCGCTGAAGCTTGCGAACATCAGCAACGCGATCACACCGCGTACCTGCAATACGCGCTCGGTGGCCAGCAGCGTGAACAGCGATCGCAGCAGCGCCCCGTAGCCCAGACCGGCCGCCGGCAATTCGCGGCGTGGCAGCCAGCGCGCCAGCACCAGCGCCAAGGCGGCGGCCAGCACGGCGGACACCAGGTACACGGCGCGCCACCCCCACAGATCGGCAACGGCGCCGGCCAGCGTGCGGGCCAGCAGCAGGCCGATCACCACGCCCCCCTGCGCCGCCCCCACCACCCGGCCACGCTCGGCAGGCGCGGCCAGGGCGGCCGACAGTGCCAACAGGCCCTGCGTCATGGCCGTGCCCAACAAGCCCAGCGCCAGCATGCCGGCCAGCAGCCAGGGCGAATTCGTCGCCCCGGCCACGGCCGTCAACGCCAGCACCAGCAGCCCCAGTTGCCCGAGCATCAGCCGGCGGCGGTCCAGCAGATCGCCCAACGGCACCACCAGCAACAGCGCGAGCGCGCAGCCGACCTGCGTGGCGGTGACCACGATGCCCACCGCCCCCTCGTCCAGGCCGAATTCACGGCCCATGGCGTCCAGCAAGGGCTGGGCGTAATACACGTTGGCCACGCTCAGGGCACAGGCCACCGCCAGGAGCAACACCAGGGCGGTGGGCAGGCGGGCGGCGGGCGCGGGGTCGGATCGTTCTGGCATGCTTGCCTCTTTTGGTTTCATAACAAAACTAGAATGCTAGGCCTTAAGGTTTTATAATGCAACTACAAATTCGCGATTCACATTGACGTCCAACCGGAAGGCGGCACGCCCTTCCCTGATGCCGCATCGCCCGGCAAAGGTCCGCACGACATGGTCAAACGCACCAGCCTTGAAGGCGCTGCCTGCCCGGTGGCGCGCTCGCTCGACGCCATTGGCGACTGGTGGTCGCTGCTGATCGTGCGCGACGCGTTCGACGGCTTGCGGCGCTTTGGCGAATTCCAGAAAAGCCTGGGCGTGGCCAAGAACATCCTCAGCGACCGCCTGCGCACGCTGGCCGCCCACGGCATCCTGGCCACGGTGCCGGCCTCGGACGGCAGCGCCTACCAGGAATACGTGCTGACGGAAAAAGGCCAGGCGCTGTTTCCCGTCATCGTCGGCCTGCGCCAATGGGGCGAAGACCATTACTACAGCCCCGCCGAAGCCCATTCCCAGCTGATCGATCGCAAGCGCGGCCAGCCCGTCAAGCGGCTGGAAATCCGCGCGCAGGACGGCCGCTTGCTGGGGCCGGACGACACGGTGGTGCAGAAGGTCGACGGCTGATTCTTCCGGGCACGATGCCGGCGCGATACCTGCCTGGCTACGCCGCTACCGCGCCCGGCCAATGCCCCGTCGCCAGGGCGGTCGGCGAATAGCTGTTGAAACGCCAGCGCAAGGCCAACGCCCCGGGGCGCGCGCGCACTCGCTGCACATGCACCCGCCACAGGCGCTCCGCGCCTTCGAAGGCAGCGATCTCCGGGCTGTCCAGCACCACCTCGGCGCGGCCCGACAGCTGCAGCACGTCGCCGCGCTCGAAGTCGATGAACAGCAGGCCGGCGCGCGGATTGATCACCAGGTTGCCCAGCGTATTGAAGAAGCGGTTGCCGGAGAAATCCGGAATCGTCAGCGTATTGCCATCGACCCGCACAAAGCCCGGCTTGCCGCCGCGATGGGACACGTCGACACGGCGTCCGGCGTCGTCGGTGTCGGCGTAGCTGGTCACGAACAGGGTGTCGGCTTGCGCGATGAGCGCGCGGTCGGCCTCGTTCAACGCGGCACGCTCATGCCCCGCGCCGGGAAAGCGCAGCGCGGGCGAACGCGAGAAAAAGAATTCGCGCGCCTGGATGTATTGAGGGCAGTTGCCGAAAGACTCGCCCACCGAGATATCGAAGCGCTTGCCGTCCCAGGCACTGATCTGTCCGTTCATGCGGTTGCGGCGGCGCGAGTGCAGCTCGATGCCCAGCAAGGCGATGGCCTGCGCTGCCCCCAGCCCCGCGGACAGCGGATCATCGGCGTCGGGCACAGCCGCCACGCGCAGCGTCGTCGGGTCCGGCGAACGCAGAAAGCCCGGCTCGCCCTCCAGCACGCCCGCCCACGGATCGCCCTGCGCGTCGACCGCGCCAGCCACCACGAAGGGCAACTGCTCGAAGAAGGTCCGGTGCTGCTCGGGCATGTAGTCGCGAATCACCTTGGCGCCGACCTGCGCCATGCGCTCGGCCATGCCGATGTGGGCTTGCAATTGGCGTTCGCCGGCATGCCAGGGCGTGGCGGGGGCCGGGTCTGTGACGGTGGCGTTGGCGTTGGCGTTGGCGGTCATGGTGGGCTCCTTGGCGGTATCAGGCGCTTGGCCGCGGCATCAGGCTGCCAGCAGCCCGACGGGCGTGGTCACCATCGGCACGAAACCCGGCAAGGCCTCGATCCGTGCCAGCCACGCGCGCACCTGCGGATACGCCGCCAGCGACACATTGCCTTCGGGTGCATGCGCCACATAGGCATAGCAGGCCACATCGGCAATGGTGGGCGCGGCGCCCGCCAGGTAGCCGGTGGCGGCCAATTCATGTTCCATCACGGCCAGCAGCGCGTGGGCCCGCGCCAGCGTGGCGGGCACGTCGTACGGCGCGCCGAACACGGTGACCAGCCGCGCCGCAGCCGGTCCGCCGGCCAACGGACCGGACGCCGCCGACAGCCAGCGCTGCACCGCGGCCGCGCCCACGGCGTCTTCGGGCAGCCAGGCCTGGCCGTTGTAGCGCTTGCACAGATACACCAGGATGGCGGTCGAATCCGCCACCACCACGCCGTTGTCGTCGATGACCGGCACCTGGCCAAACGCGTTCAGCGTCAGGAAGTCAGGCTGCTTCTGCGCGCCGCGGCGCAGGTCGACCTCGACCACGCGATGCGGCACCTGCAACAGGGACAGCATCAGCGCAACGCGGTGGGCGTGGCCGGACAGGGGAAAGCTGTAGAACGTCAGGGAAGCGGAGGACATGGCGCAATCTCAAGAATGGAAACAGGGTTCCATCTTGAACCGGCCCGGCCCGCCAGGGAACCGCCAGCGGGCGCAAGACACTATTGCGAAAAAAAGCGATATTCGGCCCTGTGCCACTGCGCACTTGCGGCGCTGAAGCGCGCCTTGTCTGCAATCCGACAAGGCGCGGCAGCAGAGTCCACAGACTGTGCTTTCAACAAATCAATGCCATATGGGCGATGAAGCCGCTTCTGCTTTCTCCAGCCGCTCGTGCTCGATCATCCAGGCGTTTCAGAATGCGCCGAGGCAAAGTGATATTCACGCGCTCGACGGACTCATCCATGACGGCGGGATCCACATCGACAATTGCCCAGACCCAGCCCTTGAATGCCGGATCACTTTGATGGGTCGCAATGCTGGTGGGTGCGGGAACTGTCTCGCCAGAATCAATGGCGGCCTCAATCCAAAGCTCTATGGCCTCTTTGGCGTTATCAATTGCCTGATCGATCCCGTCATCCGCCGCTGAATAGCAACCGGGGAGATCAGGAACCACCACGCTCCAGCTCTGAGCATCGCTTCCGGGTTCGATTGCTATGGGGTATTTCATTACGGTATTCCTTCTTGTACGTCGAGAGGCCCCGGCTTGCAGCCCAGGGCCTGCTCTCTATTTCAAACCTGCTTTTGTCAGTATCTGGTGCACGAGGCCTTTACCTAGCTCCTTTTTGGGGTGGGGGACAACCAGGTGTCCGGGGCGGTCCGGGTGGTAATAGATGTGATGCGAGCCCTTTACTCTATTCAGCTTCCATCCGGACTGCAGCAGCATGTTGGTAAGTTCTCTGCTGTCCATATGTGTACTATACACACTTTGATGTGTATAGTACACACTACTAGAAATGACCTCCTGGACCGACAGACCTGCCGCACGTTCACCCCGGCAGCGCCGCCAGGTCTCGCCGCAACGCGTCGACGCAGAAATCGACGAAGCTGCGGACCTTGGCCGAGCTTTTGCGGCCTTCGGGGTAGACGACGTGGACGGGTATCGGCGGCAGTTCGTAATCGCGCAGCACCACTTGCAGCGCGCCGCTGGCCAGGTGGCGGGCCACCTGATACGACACCACCTGGGTCAGGCCCCAGTCTTCGCAGGCTGCCTTGATGGCCCCCTGGAACGAGGT
Organism: Achromobacter sp. 1014246743; assembly: GCF_059760725.1. Classification (NCBI taxonomy): domain Bacteria; kingdom Pseudomonadati; phylum Pseudomonadota; class Betaproteobacteria; order Burkholderiales; family Alcaligenaceae; genus Achromobacter; species Achromobacter sp. 1014246743. Next base: position 10,053 of record NZ_JCBANA010000060.1, on the reverse strand, counting down.
GACCGTCAGTTGCGAAGCCATCGGCAGGCGGCGCGGCTGGCCGTCCTGCTGGAAGCGCCATTGCGGTCCGCGGCCTTCCATGGCCGCCGTGATGGTGCAGAACTGTGCCAGCGCGTCGGGCGTGTCCGGCGTGCCGAAACGCTGCAGGAAGGCGGGCGAGGCGCACACCACGCGCCGCACGTGGCCCACGGCGATGGCGGTCAGCGACGAATCGGGCAGCGCGCCGATGCGCACGGCCACGTCCACGCCTTCGTCCATCAGGTTCACCACGCGGTCCACCAGCAAGGCGCGCACCGATACCTCGCGATGGTCTCGCAGGTAGCCCAGCACCGCGGGCATGACGTGCAGTTCGCCAAACAGCGACGGCGCGGTGATGTGCAACGACCCGCGCGGCGCGGCCATGGCGCCGGCGGCGGCGTCATCGGCCTGCTCGACATCTTCGAGAATGCGGCGGCAGTCCTGGGCGTAGCGCTCGCCGGCTTCGGTCAGGCGCAGGCTGCGGGTGGTGCGCACCAGCAGCAGCGCGCCCAGCCGGCGCTCCAGCGCGGAAACGCTGCGCGTGACGGCGGGGGCCGACATGGCCAGGCGGCGAGCGGCGGCGGCAAAGCTCTGGGCTTCGGCCACCGCCAGGAACACGCTCATTTCATGGAACCGGTTCAAGGCGTCGTGCCTCCTTAATGGGATTGCGGCCGGTCAGGCCGCGACGGGCCGCTGCGACGCGGCAGGCCGGGCATGGGCGTTGCCGGCGGGCAGGCCCGGCGTCGCGGGCAAGGCGGCCACGCTGTCGCGCACGCATTGCCGCACGATGTCGGCCAGGGCGGCGGCAACGGGACCGGGCTGGCGTTGCGCGCCATACAGCGACAGCGTCAGGCTGGGCAATGGCGGCAGGCCCCGTTCGCCCGGCGCCAGCACGCGCAGGCCGGCGGGCAGGCCCAGCGGCGTACGCACCATCAGCCCCAGGCCCGCGCTGACCGCCGCCCACAGGCCCGCCAGGCTGGGGCTGATGAATGCCGACGTCCAGGCGATGCCGGCGCGGTCCAGCGCATCGGTGGCGCGGCTGCGAAAGAGGCACGGCGCTTCGAAGGCCACCAGCGGCAAGGCGTTGCCCGCACCCGCCCAGGCCTGGTCCGGCGCGACGGGCCCGATCCAGCACATGGGCAGCTCCGCCAGACGCGTGGCGTGCGGCTGCGCGGCATCGACGTCCCACGCCAGCGCCAGGTCCAGCTCGCCCGCGGCGATGCGTTCAAGCAGGTCGGCGTTGCGCGCCACGCGCGCTTCGATGCGGACCTGAGGGTGCGCGCGCGCGAACTGGCCCAGCACCTGGGGCAGCAGGATTTCGCCGAAGTCTTCTTGCAGGCCCAGGCGCACCCGGCCCTGCAACTGAGCGCCACGCACGGCAACGGCGGCCTGGTCGTTCAGTTCGAGCAGCCGGCGTGCGTAAGCGAGCATGGTCTCGCCGGCGTCGGTCAGTGCCAGGCCGCGGCCGGCCTTGCGCAGCAGTGGCACGCCGGCCTGGTCTTCCAGCTTTTTCAACTGCGCGCTGACGGCGGACGTGGATCGGCCGAGCCGGTCGGCCGCGCGGCCGAAGCTGCCCAGTTCGACGCCGGCCACGAAGCTGCGCAACACGTCCAGGTCAAAAGTGACCGATCGCATGATTGTCCTGTTTTTCAAAACCTTTAGTTGAAAATTTCCTGATTTTCAGAACCATCTTACGAGCGCAGACTCAGACGCGTCAATCCTGCCTGGAACGTGCCATGTCCTTGTCTACGCTATCCGCCCCGGCCTCGCGGCCGGCCCTGTCCCCCCCTCGTCCTGCCCACCGTTGGAAGGTGCTGACCGTGGGCGTTGCCGCCAATGCGGCGTTTTCGGCTGCCGCCGCCGGCTTGCCCGCCACCGCCGTTTTCATGCGCTCGGGCTACCGCCTGGACAACGACCAGCTGGGCCTGGCGCTGGGCCTGATGGGCCTGGGCGTGGCGCTGTTCGAACTGCCGTGGGGCATGCTGGCCGACCGCTGGGGCGACCGGCCCGTGCTGCTGGGCGGCCTGGGCGCCACTGCGGCGGCGCTGGCCTGGATGAGCCTGTACGCCGCGCCCACGCATGGCGCCGTGCCCACCCTGTGGCTGCTGGCGGTGGGCCTGCTGCTGGTAGGGGTGATGGGCGGCAGCGTCAACGGCGCCAGCGGCCGCGCGGTGATGGCATGGTTCGACGAAGGCGAGCGCGGCCTGGCCATGAGCATCCGCCAGACTGCCGTGCCGCTGGGCGGTGGGCTGGGCGCGCTGGTGTTGCCGTGGCTGGCCTCGCAGCTTGGCTTTGCGGCGGTGCTCGGCCTGCTGGGCGCGCTGTGCGCGGGCGCCGCGCTGTTGACCCTGGGGTGGCTGCGCGAGCCGGATCGGATGCGGCCCCACCCCGCGGCGCCCACGCACGCCGCCGCTGCGCCGATGCCCGCACACACCGCGTCGGCTGCCGCGCCACCCATGCCCGGCACGCCCGCGGCCACGCCGCCAACCCGCTCGGCCCCGCCCAGCCCGCTGCGCGACGCGCGCGTCTGGCGCGCCGCGCTGGCCATCGGCCTGCTGTGCTGCCCGCAATTCGCCGTGCTGACGTTCGCCACCGTGTTCCTGCACGACTACAGCGGCGCCGGCATCGCCACCCTGACCGCGGTGATGGTGGCCGTGCAGGTGGGCGCAATGGCGGCGCGCATCGCCAGCGGCCGCTGGACCGACCGCCGGGGCAACCGCCGCGCCTATCTGCGCGGTTGCGTCTGGCTGGGTTTCTCGTTGTTCGCGGTGCTGGCCGGCGTGGCTTGGCGCCTGCAGGACGTGGCCAGCGATCCGCTCCCGATGGCAGCCGTGGCCGTGCTGCTGGCGGTGGCCGGCATCTGCGTGTCCGCCTGGCATGGCGTGGCCTATACCGAACTGGCCACGCTGGCCGGCGCGCAGCGCGCCGGCACCGCGCTGGGGCTGGCGAACACGTGCGTCTACCTGGGGCTGTTCCTCACGCCGCTGGCGTTGCCGCATCTGGTGGCCGCGTCATCCTGGCCGCTGGCGTGGCTGGTGGCGGGCGGCTTGATGCTGACGGCGCTGCCGCTGCTGCCGCGAACGGCGCGCCCCTGATGCCCCGCGCCGCAGCGGCCCGGGCATCCGATCCGCGGGCTGGGCCCACAGGCCCCCGGGCCCCGTTGCCACGCCCGGGGGCTAGGCCTTGAATTCCTGCCGCAGCCACGCCAGGAATGCCTTGACCGGCGGATGCCGTTCGCGCCCCGGCGCGCACAGCGCGGTGTAGGCCGCCCCCGGCACGCTGACCTGCGGGCGCAGCGGCACCAGCGTGCCGGCCTTGACGCTGTCGGACACCATCACCGAACTGGCCAGCACCAGCCCCTGCCCGGCAATGGCGGCCTGCAAGGCGTAATGCTCTTCCGCATAAGCATGCACCGCCGCCGGCTGGCGCCAGGCCGGCAGTCCGGCCGCGTCGCACCATTGCTGCCAACCTTCGTCGTAGAGCGCGGAATCGCGCCAGCGCACGGTGACCAGCGCGGGCCTGGCCCGGCCTGCGCGCTGCGCCTGCGCCACCACCGCCGGCGCGCCATAGACGCCAAAGCGTTCCTGCAGCGCGCAGGCCGCATGCAGCGCTGGATAGCGCCGGCTGCTGTAGCGGATGGCCACGTCGACGCTGGCATCCTGCAGCAGGTCGATGGTGTCGGCCTGGGCCAAGAGGCGCAACTGGTACTGCGGATAGGCCTGGTAGAAACGCCCCAGCCGCGGCACCAGCCACAGGGCCGCGAACGAATGGGTGGTGGACAGCGTCAGCGCGCCCGCCGCGCTGGCCGGGCGCAGGGCATCAAGCGTCTGCGCGATATCGAGCAAGGCGCCGTGCGCGCTGGCGAACAGGCGTGCGCCGCTGTCGGTCAGGCGCACGCCCTGTGGCACGCGATCGAACAGCGCCACGCCGGCGTGGCGCTCCAGCGCCTTGATCTGGTGCGACACCGCCGTGGGCATGACAGACAGCTCGGCCGCGGCCAGCTTGAAGCTGCGCAGCCGCGCGGCGGCTTCGAACGCGCGCAGCGCCGTGACAGGCAACGAGGCAAACATGAGGTGCCCTTATGGATGAATTCAATTCATCTTAGGCGAGAAATGCTCGTTTGTCGCGAGCCCGGCGCATGCCTACATTGGCAGTACGCCAGGGGATAGCCAGACCGGCATCCCGGCCTTACCCGCCATCGAGGTATTCAACATGAATTCAAATCACCCCAAGAAGCTATTGATCCTGGCCGGCAGCCCGCGCCGGGACGGCAACAGCGCGGCCCTGGCCGCCGCCGCCCAGCGCGGAGCGCTGGCGGCGGGCACGTCGGCCACGCTGCTGTTCCTGGACGACTACATCAAGGGCTTTTTGACGGACCTGCGCCACGCACCGCCCCCCGACGACCGCTATGCGGAACTGTTCCTGGAACACTACCTGCCCGCCGATGGCGTGCTGTTCAGCACGCCGCTGTACTGGTATGGCATGTCGGCCCAGACCAAGGCGTTCTTTGACCGCTCGTTCACGCACTATGCCGGCACCGGCCCGGAACCCGAACGGGTCAAGGCCGCCATGGCCGGCAAGCGCCTGGGCCTGGCCGTGGCGTCGGAAGAGACCTACCCCGGCGCGGTGCTGGGCGTGGTGCACCAGTTGCAGGAATTTTCCCGCTACACGCACGCCGACTTCGTCGGCTACGTGCACGGCGCCGGCAACAGCCGCGGCGAGATCGCGGCGGACCCGCGCCACCCGCTGCAGGCTGCCGAGACCCTGGGCGCCGAGTTCTTCACGCGGAAATACTCGGACTACCGGCTAGAGACGCCACGCAGTCACAACGTATGGGCGTCGCCCCCGCCAGCCGACGCTCGCCGCGCGTAAGCCAGCCCAGCGCGATGGGCCAGAGCGCGTCGCGGAATCGCTCGTGGAAGAAGGCGAAATGGCCGATACCATCCAGCCCGAGCGAGGCAGGGGCCAGCCGCAGGTGGGTGCGGGCGCTGCCGGTGAAATAGCCCAGCAGCCGGCCGATGGCGGCCTCGGTGCCGAATTCGTCGTCGGTCACGCTCAGGGCCAGGATGGGCGCGGTCACCGCCGCCATCGTCGCCACGCGGCGCGCACCCGCCGGTCCGCCGCGTGTCTCGAAGCGCGGGCCCATGAAGCTCCAGTCCCGCACCACCCCGCGCGGCGTGTCCTCCAGCCAACCCAGCCGGCGCCCCGGGAAGTAACCCAGGCAGGCGGCCAACAGCGGCATGGCCACGTGCCATTTGGCCAGCATGCGCAGGCGCTGGCCCGCCGCGTAGTCGCGCCAGTAGGCGTACTGCGCACCCATGGTGAAAATGCGCCGCAGCCCCTGCGCGGACGGCGCCAGGCCCGTGACGAAACCACCGATGCTGTGTGCCACCACGTCCACCGGCTGGCCCGGAAAATGCGTGGACACGTAGCGCAGCACCGCTTCGAAGTCCCGCTCGCCCCAGTCCATCCACGACGCCTGGAAGCCTCGCAGGGAGTCGGGGCGCGACTCGCCGATGCCGCGGTAGTCATAGGTGACGACGTCCAGGCCGTGCTGGTACAGGTAGGCGGCAAAGCGGGCGTAGTAGCGGCAGCGCACCGAAGTCGCCGCATTGATGACGACTACGGGTCGGGCCGCGGTCGGTCGGGCCGCGGTCGGTCGGGCGGCGGTCGCTCCGGCAGCGTCCTCGTGGCGCCACACGAAGCCCCCCAGCGCCACCCCGTCCGCGGCGCGCAAGGTGATGCGTTGAGCTTCCATCTTCACATTCCCTTTCATCAATCGATAAAGCACCGAAAACCTGCGAATAGCTCGATTAAAGCCGCTGAAAAAACGCGCTTCAACCAATTATTCGTTGCTCATCGCATGATTTACAGGAATGTCTTGCGTGCCACGGCACGGGCGGCCGACCGATTCATCGCCCCCGGCGGACTGCCATACACCTGCTTGAAGACTCGGGTCAGGTGGGCCTGGTCGGCAAAGCCCACGGCCGCCGCGGCCTGGGCCAGCGGCAAGCCGCTGCGCAACAGTGCGCGGGCGCGCGCCACCCGCCAGTTACGCAGCCACGCCTGCGGCGGCAGCCCGTAGCGCCGGGCAAATTGCTTGACCAGGGTGCTGCGGTGCTTGCCTTCGGCCTGTGCCAGCGCCTCCAGGTCGGGCGCGCAGGACGGATCGGACCGCATGCGCTCGAACAGCAGCGCGCAGACGTCCGGTTCGGCCGAACCCGTTGCCTTGCCCGCCTGCATCGCCTCGCTGGCCGGCTGCCCGTGCGCCGCCAGCAGCGCGAACAACGCGGCCGACAGGCCACTGCGGCGTGCGGCGTCGCCGGTCTCGTCCGGGGCCAGCGCGGCCAGCCACTGGTCGCACAGCGCCGCGTCGCGGATGACCGGCCCCGCCAAGGTCAACCCCGTTTCGCGCAGCGCCCACGCATGGTCCTGAAACCAGGCCGGATCGATATACGCCATGCGGTACGCCAACAGGCCCGCGGACGTGCCGCCGGTATGCACCTGGCCGGGTGCGATCACCACCAGGTCGCCCTCGCCTGCCTCGAAGCCCTGGCCGCGCACGGTAAAGGTACAGCGCCCCCGGGCGATGGCGCCGATGGACCAGGCATCGTGAAAGTGGGCCTCGAAGCGGTAGGCGCGCAGGTCGGCGATGAGCACGTCGCCAGGCAGGCCCGCGCCGCAATGCCAGATATGTTGGGAAACCGCCATCGAAAAACCGCCAGGAAAAATTCAGGACATGCCGCCACGACGATAACGCGGGAACGCAAACCCGGCATGTCCACGGCCCGGACCGGTCAAGACAAACGGCCCGCACCGGCGATGGCGGCTATCCGAAATACTCGGCGTCCGATGCCAGCGACCGCGCCAGCAGCCACGCATTGCGGGGATTTTCCCCCACGCGGCGAATGGCGTAGGGCCACCAGTCGGCGCCGAACGGCAAATACACCCTGACGTTATAGCCCAGCCGCCGCAGCGCCAGCTGCCAGTCCGGCCGCACCCCGTACAGCATCTCGAATTCAAAGTCGTCCGGCGCCCAGCCGCGCTCGCGGGCCAGCATCATGATGGCGCCGGCCAGGCGGTCGTCATGGGTGCCGAACACCGGCAGGAAGCCCGCCTCGCGCGCGGCGGGCGACAACATGATGGACGCGGCATCCAGATAAGCCTGGTCGATACGGACGCGCCCCGAATGGTCCAGCGCGCGTTCCGGAAAGGCGCCCTTCACCAGCCGCAGCGAGGTGCGCTGGCCGATCGCCCACGCCAGGTCTTCGGGGGTGCGGCGGCGGCGCGCCTGCAAGGTCAGGCCGGCGGGCAGGCCCGCCGCCAGCAGCGTGCGATGCAGCGCGCAGGTGCGGTCGCGGATGGCCGAGTCTTCCATATCCAGCACGACCCAATCGCGGCCGCCGCCCGCCGCCTGCCGCGCACGGTCGGCGATGCGGCGCGCATTGGCTGCGCCGAGCGCGTCGCTGCGCATATAGCCGATGGCGGTGGGGTCGATGGATACGTGCACGTCCAGCCCCGCCTGGCCCAGGGCGGTTGCCGCTTCGATGGCCTGGCGCACGTTGTGCTCGATCGCGTCGGGACCGGCCACGTATTCGCCCAGGTAGAACAGCGACGCGCGGATACCGTGCGCCTCGCGCAGCCTCGCAGCGGTGCGCACCGCCTGCGTCACGTCGGCGCCGCCAACGAAACGCCGCGCCAGCGAGGTACGCGCGGCCAGGCCGCGCATGGCCCGGCCGATGCCGGGGCTGCGCGCCAGCGTGATGGCGGTTTTCTGGAAAAGGCTCATAGGCGCTCCGTACGAAAAGCGCCACTATGGAAGGGCCGCACGGGCCTGTCTTGAACAGGAGTGAATCCGGCGCCCTCGCGGGCAAACGGGGGCACCGGCCCGCCCCCGAACATGATTGCCGGGGCCACGCACGGCGCGCCCCGCCCCGCTCAGATCAGGCCTTGCCGGCCGCCAAGCCCGCTGCCCGGCTGCGGCCGAACAACGGCCGCTGCACGGTCTGCGCCAGCAGCACCCCGGCCAGCGTCACCGCGCCGCCAAGCAGGTGGTAGCCATGCAATTGCTCGCGCAGCAGCATGAAGGCCGCCAGCGCCGTGAACAGCGGCAACAGGTTGATGAAGATGCTGCACCGGTTGGGACCCAGACGGTGCACGCCTTCGATCCACAGGAACGAGAGCAGCACCGACGAGAAGATGCCGGCATACAGGATCAGCGGAATCGTCTTCATGTCCAGCGCCGCCTGCGCCGCCGGCACCCGCAGGTACAGCGGCAGCATGTACAGGAGCGCAAAGATCGACTGCACGAAGGTGGACTGCCAGGCCGGCACCGGCACCTTCCAGTGGCGCAGCAGCACGCCATACAGCGCATAGGAAAACGCCGCCAGCAGCATCAGGCCATCGCCCACGTGGATACCGTGCTGGAACACGCTGAGCATGTCGCCCTGCCCCACCAGGTACAGCAGCCCCAGGAACGACAGCGCGCCCCCGGCCGCCATGCCCAGCGTCAGCGGATCGCGCAGGATCACCACGCTGAGCAGCATGCTGAGCAGCGGGATCAGCGCGGTCAGGATGGCCATGTTGGTGGCGGTGGTGGTTTCGGCGGCGCGGTACGACAAGGCCTGGAACACGGCCGACGACAGCGCGCCGTACAGCGCCAGCTTGGGCCAGTGGCGCAGGATGGTCTTGCGGTTGCGCCAGACTGGCGCGGCCGTGAACAGGCCCATGATCGCCAGCGCCAGGATCAGCCGGTAAAAGGTGATGGCGGTGGGCGAGATGGCGCTGGCGGCCATCTTGGACACGATGACATTGCCCGCCCAGAACAGGATGGCGAACAATGGAAACAGGTAGGACATGATGGGTTCACTCGCAGGAGGGGGATCGGCCGCGGCAGGCACATGTGTCCCACCCGCGGATATCCGCCATCCTATTGAGTGCCCGAACGCCCGTCTGCCGATGAAGAGGCAGGGACTATCTGGAAATGGACATTCCCGGACGCCCTGCCGCCACCTTGGCGCGGGCAGTGATTGCGCCCCGCCCCGCTCAGGGCCGGACAGGGCGCTGGGCCCTGCCCCGATCAAGGCCGGAACATCGCCTCGTCGAGCGGCGCCGGCAACCCCGCCATGCGCGCCGTCAGCAGCGCGGCGCTGCCGCAGGCCAGCGTGAAACCCAGCGCGCCCTGGCCGATATTGAGCCACAGGTTGTCGGCGGCCGGGCTGCGGCCGATCAGCGGCTTGCCCGTGGGCGTGGCCGGGCGCAGGCCGGCCCAGGGAATGGCCTGGCTCAGGTCCAGCGCCGGGAAGGCCTCGGCCACCTGGCGCTTGAGCAGCGCGATGCGCGCCGGGTCGATGTCGGCATTGCCAATGCCGATGTCGACCATTGCGGCGATCCGCAGCACCCCGCCCACCCGGGCGTAGACGATGCGGCGTTCGTAGTCGGTGACGCTGATGCGCGGCGCCACGGCGTCGTCGTCGGCCAGCGGCACGGTCAAACTGTAGCCCTTCAGCGGATACAGCGGCACGTCGTGCCCCAGCGGCCGCAGCAAGGTGCGCGTGCCGACCCCGGTGGCCAGCACGATCGCATCGGCGCCGATGTCGCCGTCGCGCGTGTGCACGGCCACGATGCGGCGGCCTTCGCGTTGCAGGCCCGACACCGGGTTGGACATGGCGCATTGCACGTTGGGCAAGCCCTGCAACCGCTCGAACAGGGCCTGCGTGAACTGGCGGCAATCGCCCGCCTCTTCGCTGGGGGTGTAGACGGCGCCGGCCAGGCTGGCTCCCATGCCGGCCAGCGCGGGTTCACGCGCCAGCGTCTGGGCGGCGTCCAGCACCTGCTGATCGGACCCATGGGCGGCCTGGTAGGCCACCAGCGCGCGCGCCTTGTCCAGCAAGGCCGCGCTGCGGTAGGCGATCAGCTTGCCATTCTTCAGGTGGCCGAATTCCAGGTCTTCCTGGCCCAGCAGGGTGTGCATGGCGTCACGGCTGAGATACGACAGCGCCAGCAGCTGGGCCGTGGCCTGCCGCGCCACCGAGG